>JARFQX010000102.1 GCA_029287555.1 Rubripirellula sp.
TTCTCAGTCACACCGCGGGACACGACCCGCCTGGCCACGGCGGTGGTGGTAGTGGCGGTGACGATCCAGCGCTGTTTGCCTTCGAATCGGCGATGCGCATTGGCGACTTTGTGTCCGCGGTCTCGGTGAATCAACAAGATAATTCGTACGTCGTGGCTGGAAGTTTTGCCGGCACGATCGACCTCGATCCATCAGGCAGCCATCCCGGAGATCCCGACCTGCTGACCAGTGCCGGAGGTAACAACTTTTTCCTCGCCAAGTACGCCGCTGATGGAGCGTTTCTGTGGGCACGACGTCCCAGCGGCACCTATGATGGCGACGCCACTGCGGCAACCACCGACCCGGCTGGCAACATTTACCTGACCGGATTCTTTGACGGCACGATCAATCTTGATGACGGCACGTCACACGACGGCTTGGTGGACAATCTTCTTGCCAAGTACGACGCCGATGGCAACTTGCTTTGGTCGCAGGTCATGGGTGGTGATGCGGGTAGAGTCGAGGGACGCAAAATTGCCGCCGATGAACAAGGCGTCTACCTCACCGGCAGCTTTCAACATACAGCTGACTTCGATTTGACAGGCGTCCATCCGGGCGACATGGATGTACTCAACAGCCAGGGCCAAAGAGATGCATTTGTCGTCAGATACCAGGCGGCCGACGGCGCCTTCGATTGGATCCAAACGCGCGGCGGCAGCGCCGGTGACGACGAGGGTATCGGGGTCTCGCTCAGCGGCACATCCGTTTATGTTTCCGGTCTGGCAAGGGTCAGTGACGGTGAGGCGTTTGTGTGGAAGATGCGGGCGACAGATGGCGCCGACGACGAAGCGACGGGGGCTGGATGGTATCGCCAGACCCAATCGGACACCACCGACGGACAGTCCTTCACGCCTGGAATGGACGTTGCCGTCGACAACAGCGGTAATGTTTGGGTTGCCGGCGCTTTCGCCGGAGGTGTCGATTTCGATCCCCATGATCCATCTACGGAGTCGGCGCTGACCACGTTGCAAGGGCGACGCAACAACAGCGCCGATGGCTTCGTGTGGAAACTGAGTGCCGACGACGGCGACCATCTCTGGGTCGGCGGTATTGGCGGCCGTGCATTTGATCGTGCCAACGCGATTGCGACCGATGTCGACGGAAACGTCTACGTCACCGGCCGAATCGAAGGGGCCGCCGATGTCGATCCCGGCACGGGAAAGAAGGAAGCTTTCAGTATTGGTCAGAAAGATTCCGAAAGATCCTATGTGCTCAAGCTCGACAACGACGGCGGCTTTGTGGGAGCTACCGACATGGGAAACGTCGACACTCATGGATGGGACATCGCCCTGACCGCGGGGAGTAATCCCGATGTGTTTGCCGTTGGCGGCTTCGCGTCCGAAGGGAACTTTGGCGATTTGACTTTGACCAGCGCCGGCTTCCGAGATGGATATCTGGTTCGGCTCAGCCAGGCACTACCACAAGCACTGCATGCAGCAAGCGAAAGCACTCATCTGCGTGCTTCGGCCAAACCGGATCGGCCGGGTGGGGGTGGTGGAAACGGTGGGGGCGGCCCGGACGACGGCCCAAGCTACACGATCATGGCTCTCGGCTCGCTCGGCGGCGACAGCAACGCCCTCGATATCAATGACAGCGGACAGGTGGTCGGATCGACAGGACTTCCCGGCGACGATGTTTCCGTGCCGTACGTGATCAATCCGGTCGTTGATCCGGCCACGGGAGAGCTAACCTGGTTTCAAGACGACAACGGCGATGGAAACAACGACCTGATGACCTCGCTGCAAACGGTCGGCGCGTTCAGTGGCTTCGCCAAGGCGATCAACGGCAGCGGCCAGGTTGTCGGCCGATTTGTGGACACCAGTTCTGACTTGCATGGCTTCCTCGTCAACCCTTTGGACACCAATGAAGACGGTGCTCCCGACACCTGGTACCAGGATGCCGACAATGACGACCGCAATGATCTGATGATCGATCTCGGAGCGGTCAGCCCCAGGGCTATTAACAGTTCCGGTCAGATCGTCGGCATCAGGTGGGACGAAACGAACAATCGTGACGCCGCCTTCGTGATCGATCCCCAAGATGTTGATGGTGACGGCGTTCTGGATTGGTTCGACGACGCCGGAGATGGATCGAATTCGCTGTTGATCGATCTCAAGCTGGAGTGGGCCAATGACATTAACGACAACGGGCTGGTTGTTGGTCGCGACAGTTCCCTTGGAGGCTTTGTCATCACCCCGGAGGCGTCGGATCCGGATGGCGACTCGCGCTGGGTTCGAGATAGTGATGGCGATGGCCTGAATGATCTGGCGGTCGTGCTTCCCGATGCAATCGGCGGCGCCGACAGCACGGGCTGGGCCATCTCCAACACCAACGTCATTGCCGGTAGCGCGGACTCTGGGGACGATTCATACAACCAGGCCGCCCAATGGCAGTTCGACTCGTCTGCGAATCTGGTCGTCGACATTCTGGGGCTGCTCAAGAAGAGCGACAACTGGAGCGCTGCTCGGGACGTGAACGATGACGGCGTTGTCATCGGCCATTCACAAGGTGTCCGGGGGGGGAACAACCTGAAATGGGAACAGCCGCGCGAGCCACTTGTAACTGTCAACGGCGAGATGAAATCCTTGGAATCGTTGGTGACGGACATGGGCGATTTCGAGGATCTGGATGAGGTTTGGGGCATCAACAACGCGGGCTACATCGTGGGCACGGACGCGGATGATGATTGGTTCACGAATCCCAGGGCCTTCATCGCCATTCCCAGCGGGCCGACCAACAACTTGGCAACCGCAAGGTCTAGTGTAGGTGCCGAAAACCAGTCATTGACGATTGCCGACGTGGGGCCTCTTCACCATGAAGCGCTTCGGCGTCTCCAGAATGCCGGGATTGAGACGACAGCTCTCCAAGATGTGCTGATCGTCGTCACCGATCTGCCCGGAACGACACTCGGCATTGCCTCCGGGAACACGATCTACCTCGATTCAAACGCGGCAGGCTGGGGCTGGTTCGTCGATCCGACGCCCGCGGACGATTCCGAGTTCACGACTCCTGGGAATCAAGGCGAACAGAATCGTATCGATCTGCTGAGTGTGCTCGTGCACGAGATGGGACACATCCTGGGCTACGGGCACGCAGACAATGGTTGGATGGAGGACACGTTGGCCGTCGGTGTGCGAAGCCTGCTGGAGGTCGACCACGTCGATGCGCTCGAGTCGACCTTCGAGAAGATCGAAGACTCCGTGCTCTCAACGAAGTCTGTCGATGCTTACTTCGCCGCGAAATCCGTGAAGGTCGACAGACTCTGACGAAGAAAAACCGTCCGAAAACGTCGCTCGCGCGTTAACCGCGTGCTGGGATGGGAACCAGACGGTCATTCCTAACGTAGCCAAGGGTGTGGATCGAGCCTTTCACACCGTCGACGAGCCAGCGAGCTCGTGACGTCGGTTGCATCGTCCGAGGCGAGTTCGCGAAATTGCTTCGGCGCACTCTTCTCAAAATCTCGGACCAGATTGAGAGGAAACCGCGGCGAAGCGCTGAACTTGCTTCGGTCTCACGACCGAAGTGTCGAAGCAGATTCTCTTCGAGACAGCGGCTGATTCCAACCGAAGAAGATTGGACGCTCTCTAAAGCCTGGACTCCAGCCCTGCCGCGCCAGTTTGATTGAACAGGAAGGAGCCGATCGTTGATTTTGCAATCCGTTCGTGTCATCACGGTGCGCCCTCCACAGCAGGTGAGGCCCGCGAATCGATGATCCTGACTTCGTGCGTTCCCAGCACATGTTCGTACCGATGGGTTGCAGTGATGGCCGCCTGAATGCTCCGCTGGCCCTCCACCCGGTGGTCCCACCGGCGGACGCTGTGCGCTTTGACAGGCCAGCGATAGCCGTCATCGAATTGTAAGCCGAGGGTGCCCGGTGGCCGGTCGCGGGCACGACCGGAAAAGGGCGCCTGTGTTGTCCACGCAGCTGACGGCTGC
>JARFQX010000119.1 GCA_029287555.1 Rubripirellula sp.
GTATTTGAAGCTATCTTGCGGTACGGTCACGACGAGGACTTTGTCCCGCACGAGGACGAGAACTTTGCGCCAACGGATGCCCCGGCTGGCAGCGCCGACAAGATCGAGGTCCTGCGTCGACGCGTTGAGTTGGGCCAACCATTGTGGCACACGACCGACCGAGTCGATTACAGCGGACTGACGGGCGCAATCCGCCCACGCGAGTAATTGCCGCTCCTCTTCGGACCAGTTCCGGATGATGAGATGGACGATCCAGAGCCCCGCCAATCATTGGCGGGGTTTTTTATTGCCCGCTCCAATTTAGGCATCGTGCCAAACCGACAAGGCGGGGCTCGATTCATCCACTAGACCAATCGATTTTGCCCTGGCGGAAAGGACGGCGAGCGATTCTCGTCCGGTCGCGCCGAGATCAAGGGTCCAGCGATTGACGTACAACTCAACATGCTGCATCAGCACGCGATCATCAAACTCCTGGGCGTGAAGTCGCATCGTGCTGAGGGCTTCGTCGGGTCGAGCGAGCGCGTACTCGAGCGAGTCGGCGATGACCGATTGAACGTGGCCAATTACCTCGTTGGGCAATCGGCGGCTGGCCAGGATTCCACCCAGGGGCAACGGCAATCCGGTCGACTCTTCCCAGCGCTTACCCAAATCCTCGACCAAGAACAGGCCCTGGTCCTGCCAAGTGAAGCGCCCTTCATGGATGCAGACACCAAAGTCAGCGTCCCTCTGACGCAACCGCGGCATGATCTCGGAAAACAGGCAGTGCTCAACGCGAGCGGTCCCCGAGTGAAACAACTGGAACAACAACGCCGCGGTCGTGTGTTCACCGGGGCATAGCACGAGTTGGCTCGGCTGCCTCGGGATCGTGTCGTCTTGGGAAGCGAGCAACAGTGGTCCAACACCGAAGCCAAGGGCCGACCCGCTCGGCAACACGACGGTGCGATCGGCCAGAAGCAGCGCGGCGTGGAAGCTGGCCTTGGCGATATCCCACTGGTCAGCGAACAGGCGGTCATTGAGTTGCTGGATATCGAGAAGTTCGACGTCGAATTCCAAGCCCCGCCAATCAACGAGACGATTCAACAGCGCGTGAAAGGCAAAGGTGTCGTTGGGGCAGGTGGAGATCCCCAGGCGAATCTTTGGAAGTCGATCCAGTGGCTTCGATTCGGCGTCGGGTCGATGCGACTCGTGCAGGTCGTTCATGAGGAACTTGGCAACCAGGCTCGGGGCATCAACGTGAGGGCCATGTCGGCCGCGGCTCGCAGGGCTTGATCGATTTGCCAGTGTCTTGGGTCACGATCACCGACTTGATTGGAGATCCCGCGAACGATCTGCAGCGGCACCCCGGCAAGCAAACACGCGAGCGCCACGCCGTAGCCCTCCATATCTTCGGCGGCCGCATCCGGGAACCGAGACCGACGTTCCTCCGCGTCGACCGTATCGGCCGAGGCCGCGCAACAAGTCAACAGCAGCCCCGCCGATCTCACTCCGGAAACGAACGTTGAGTCGAGGGTGATCAGATCACCGATTTCGGGTTGAGCATCGCCTCCGCTGAACTGTTGCCAACCGAGCTGCGCCGCACTGATGAAATGGGTTCCCGATCCCACCCCGATTCCGTGGCAAGCAACCTGGTCGAAGCGTACCGCCGATCCCACCGGTACCCGCTCGAGGTCATAGCTGCCGGCAATCCCGATCAACAGCACGCGGCCCGGACGGTAGCGGGCGATCAGAGCCGCCGACCTCGCCGCGGCGGCGATCGCACCGAAACCGCAAAGCTGAAACGCAACATTCGAATCCGGTGATTCCTCGACAAGTCGAGGCACCAACCGATCTCGCTCCAACGCGGTCGGGACGAGGATCAAGTCGCTCACGAAGGGTCTTTCCAAATGTGCGTTGTCCAGCGAATTCAAACAGAGTCTATCAAGTTTGTTCTGGCAAGACGTTGCGTGGGCTGGGGTGAACTCCTAAAACCCTCGCTGTAGACCGGGCGTGACATCGAGATCGAGAGAGGCGAATTCGCCGCGCCGGATCTTCTCCAAGGCGATCGCTCCCATGATTGCGTTGTCGGTGCACAACTTCATCGGCGCGACCGTCAACGTGTAATCGTTTTCGACGGCTGAGGTCTGCAGTTGCTCTCGCAAGTAGCCATTGGCGGCAACGCCCCCACCGACGATCAGGCGTCGGCAGCGACATTTCGCAACGGCTCGCTCGCACTTGGCAACGAGGACGTCAATAACGGCGGCTTCGAACGAGGCGCACAGATCGGCCTTGGTCTTCTCAGGCACATCCAACTTGGGAAAATCTTGGTGTCCGGGACCGACGATCGCGTAACGGACGGCGGTCTTGAGCCCGCTGAAGCTGAAGTCGAAGTTGTCGTCGTGAACCATCGAACGGGGAAACGAATAGGCGTTGCGATCTCCCCGATTCGCCCATTTCGAGACGGCGGGTCCACCGGGAAAACCGAGCCCCAACATTGCCGCGACCTTGTCAAAGGCTTCTCCCGCTGCATCATCGATCGTTCCGCCGAGGTACGCCAAGTCGAGCGGACTGGTGCAATGATAAAGGCTCGTGTGTCCGCCGCTGACCACCAAGCCGACACATGGATAAACGCTCTCGGTGACGGCCATCTGGCAAGCGTAAAGGTGCGCGTGCAGATGATTGACGGCCACGAGCGGTTTCTTCCAGGCCACTGCCAACGTCTTGGCGCAAACGAGACCGACCAAAAGGGAGCCGGCGAGTCCCGGTCGATCGGCAACGGCAACGGCATCAAGTTGCCCCGCAGCGATCCCCGACTGGGACAGCGCCGTGTCGATCACTGGCAGGATTCGTTCCAGATGGGCGCGGGCAGCGACCTCCGGAACCACGCCGCCAAAACGCTCGTGCAGCGCTTCCTGGGTGGCCACGCATTGACCCAGCACCGTGCCGTCGTTGGCGATCACGGCAGCCGCCGTTTCGTCACAGGTCGATTCGATCGTCAAGATGGGCATGCACCATACGTTGGCGAGATGCCTTCGGTTTGACAAGCCGACGAGATCGTCACGATAAACGGCGTGCCGCAGCCCTGCTATCGGCTCTTGCCAATCGAGTGCAGCTCAAAGCCGATCGATTCCATTGCCTCGCGATCGAGCAGGTTCCGTCCGTCAAAGACGAACGCGGGGCGGTGCATCGCGTCATGCACCTTGGCAAAGTCCACCTGCTTGAATTCATCCCACTCGGTCAGCACGGCGATCGCGTGCGCCTGGTCGGCCGCCGCATAGCAGTCATCAACCACCGTGATGTTGTTCTCGATCAGGTCACGGTCGGTGCCGCAAACCTGGCCGTTCCGATCGGCACAAGCGTAACAAAGGTCTGCCCGGATCTGTTCGACGCTGACTCGGGGGTCATAGATGGCCAATCGGGCGCGCTCGCGAAGCAAGTCTCGACAGACGTAGATCGCCGCAGATTCGCGCGTGTCGTTGGTGTCTTTCTTGAACGCGAATCCCCAAACACCGATCTTTTTGTCCGAGACCGTGTTGAACATGGTCTTGACAATTCGCTCCGAGAACCGTCGCTTCTGGTAGTCGTTCATCATGACGACTTGCTCCCAGTAGGCAGCGACCTCGCGAAGGCCGAAGTGTTCGCAAAGGTAAACAAGATTCAATATGTCTTTCTGGAAACAGCTGCCGCCAAAGCCGACCGATGCCTTCAAGAACTTAGGTCCGATTCGCGAATCGGTACCGATCGCTCGCGCCACCTCATCGACATCGGCGCCCGTTGCCTCGCAAAGGGCTGAGATGGCATTGATCGAGGAAACGCGTTGGGCAAGAAAAGCGTTGGCGGTCAACTTTGAGAGTTCGCTGCTCCAAAGGTTCGTGGTGAGGATCTTCTCACGCGGAATCCAGCTGGCATACACACGGCACAGCGACTCGATAGCCTCCTTCGACTCGCCACCAATCAGGACCCGATCGGGATGCAACAGATCGTCAACCGCGGTTCCTTCGGCGAGAAACTCGGGGTTGCTGAGCACGTCGAAGGTGACGCCGTTGCCTTCGCTGCTGAGAATTCGCTTGACCGCTTCGGCTGTCCGAACGGGAAGTGTCGACTTCTCAACCACGATCTTGTGACTCTTGGCGTTGCGGGCAATCTGCCTCGCACACTTCTCGACAAACTCCAGGTTGGCGGCCCGACCGGCCCCAATTCCAAACGTCTTCGTCGGTGTGTTGACGGAGATGAAGACCATGTCGGCCTCGTCGATCGCCTGGTCGACGCGGGTCGAGAAGGTCAGGTTCCGACCTCGAGCTTCCCGCACCACCTCGTCCAGGCCTGGCTCGTACACCGGCAGGGCGTCGGAGTTCCAGGCATCAATGCGGGCTTGGTTCAGGTCCACCACGTGAACCGCAATGTCGGGGCACTGTTTGGCGATCATGGCCATCGTGGGACCTCCCACGTAGCCGGCACCGATGCAGCAAATCTTCATTTCAACGGGTAACCAATAGGAGTCGAATCCGTTTCTGGGCCGTTCATCGTCCGGAGTCCGTCCGCGGGCACTTGCCGAAACCCGTGAGTCTAGTTCGGGATCCCGCTAGTGAATCATTCAGCCTGGGGCGGATCGGGACAAATGACAAGACCCAACTGGCAAGAACGGCGCAATCGCTGCAGGCCGCGCGATCCCGATCGTCGCCAGGGCAGAGGCAACGCTCCCGGCCGCAAGTTCAGCCGCTGTCTGTTATCCTCTTGGCCTCTTGAACGCGCCGGTGCGATCCCTCCGCAAAAACGTCCAGGTGGGAAAGAACCAGCGAGTGAGTCCAAACGACGCGAAGAACGAGTAATTCAGTAACATTGTTTTCGAGCGAGTTTCATGAGTGCATCCGTTTGTCGATGGGGGTTTCTAAGTACCGCTGCAATCGCCCGCAAGAATTGGAAGGGGATCCGGCTTAGCGGCAATGGTCGCGTCTCGGCCGTGGCCAGTCGATCGATCGAAAAGGCCCAGGCATTCATCGACGAATGTTCGGCCGAAGTTCCGCAAACGGGCGACGTGGCAGCCGTAGGCTCGTATGAAGAATTGCTTGCTCGGGACGACGTCGACGCGGTCTACATTCCACTGCCGACCGGAATTCGAAAGGACTGGGTCATCGCCGCCGCGAAGGCAGGCAAGCATGTGCTCTGCGAAAAACCGGTCGGGATCAACGAAGAGGAGGTCCAGGCCATGGTCGACGCCTGCAGCGAGGCGGGCGTCCAATTCATGGACGGCGTGATGTTCGACCACAGCGGGCGTCTGGACGAGCTGCGCCGCACGTTGCAGGCCGAGAAAACGCTGGGCAAACTTCGACGAATCTCGACGCACTTTTCCTTCTCCGGCGACGAGAGCTTTCAACAAAGCAATATCCGCACCGATTCGGTGCTCGAACCCCACGGTTGCCTCGGTGACCTGGGGTGGTACTGCATCCGTTTCACGCTTTGGGCGGCGGGACTACAAATGCCGACTCATCTCTCGGCGCGAACGCTTACCTGGCTTTCGGGAGAAGCCTCCGAGGGCGAGGTGCCGGGTGAGTTCTCTGCGGAATTAGAGTTCCCCGACGGACTCTCGGCCGCTTTCTATTGCTCCTTCTTGACTGTCAACCAGCAGACCGTGTTGCTCTCGGGAGATCTGGGATATCTGACGGTGGATGATTTCGTCCTGCCTTTCTACGATGCCGAAGCGAGTTGGGGAACGCACCAGCACGTTTTGGAGATCGACAACTGTCGCTGGAACTTTCGACGCCACAGCCAGCGGGAGGCGATCGCGGAGTATCCGTCCGGGGAAGCCAACGCAGCCGAGGTAAACATGGTGCGAAAGCTGGCGGATGCTGCCCTGACCGGCAAGCTGGATCCGCTCTACCCCGAGCTGGCCCTCAAGACCCAGCAAGTCCTCGATGCCTGTCGGCGTAGCGACGCGGCCGGGGGCGCACGAGTCGCCCTATCGCCAAAGGCTTCGTAAGCTGCAATCTGGCTGTGACTGGCCCTCTCGTGACGGCCCCCTCCAGATGGGCGGTGGATCGCCCGCAATCTTCAAACTTTCCAGTCAATCCGGGCCGAGATTGGCAATCCGACCGTATAATCGATCGCTTCGTAGTCACTGTAGTCTTCAAGCCCCGCGCCCCGCCCGATTTCCTCAGCCCATCCAGTTCAGAGAAGAACTCTCCCCATGGGCCTTGCCCTCGGCCGTAAGCGAATCCAGGGCGGACCGGGATGGCACCGCGGCGATTGATGGACAACCTCGTAAGACCAAGCGAAGCGAGCCGACGGTATGAGCGACGACGCCTTCGATACCTTCCACGATCCCAGCAAGGAGACCAAGCTTGGCTGGCAGCGTGAAAAGGAAACGCTGGGCGGATCGGCCAGCAAAAGTCCTTGCCCGTGGAAGGAAGGCGACCGGCTGAGTGACTTTCTGTTGGAAAGTCTGTTGGGCAGGGGCAGCAGCGGTTACGTCTTTCGGGCGCTCGATGTCAAAACCAATCGTCGATGTGCGTTGAAACTCTTGAACGACGCAGCGCCGGACGATTTGCTTCGCAACAAGCTTGGCTTTCGGCGGATGATGTCGATCGATCATCCCAATCTGTTGCGGGTCGGCCGGATCTACCAACTGGGTTCAAACGTCGCCCTTTCAATGGAAGAGATTGACGGTTCCACACTGACCCGTGCTGTTCATCGCTTCAAGACGTTGGAACCGAAACAGGCCTATCATCGGCTTCTGGGTCTGCTGCGCGACTACGCCTCCGGTTTGGCGATGATGCATGCCAACGGATTTATCCATCGCGACATCAAACCGGACAACTTGATGGTGGATCGCGAAGGACGCGGGAGGGTGATCGACTATGGGTTGGTCGATGCTTTCGAGTTGGAAGATTCGGCTTATGGGGCTCGGGGCTTCCTGCTTGGGACCCCGCACTACTTCGCACCGGAGGTGATTTGGAGCCAACGGTATTTGCCGGCCGGAGACATCTTCAGTCTCGGTCTGGTGATGCTCGATGCGCTGCGCGTCATTCAATCGTCGAGTAAGGGACGGCGTGAGGCTCAACTGAAGCGATCCGAACGGCAACAAGACGACGCGGAACGGATCGATGAGGTGATTGAGGGACTCAGCGAGTCGGTGCCCACGACCATCCTGGAAGCGTGCCGGGAAATGCTCGAACGCTATCCCGCCGACCGGCCCACCGCCATGGAACTCTCGCGGCTGGGATGCCCAGGCGTGTTGGCGAGTATCTGGCCCCATCAGGAACCGCTGGTTGGCCGCGCCGCGGAACGCCGCGAAATCGTGGCTTGGGTCGAACACATCTTCTGTGGCAACGCAGGTCGACTGCACCTGACCGGGCCGGCGGGAATTGGCAAGTCGCATCTTATCGAACACATCGTCAAGACTCACATCGAGGAAAAGAACTGGGGGCAAGTGTTCAGCGCCGGTTGCCGTGTTCGCGAAGATCAGCCTCTGCAAGCGTTTGACCAGATCTGCGATGCGATTACCCATCGCTACATGCAGGGTGACCGAGAGCGACTTGAGCTTGATCCCGTAAGCGTCGGGATTCTGGAGAAGATCTTTCCGGTCCTAAAGAATGTGTTTACGGCAAATTTGCAGTTGTCGCCCCCGGGTGGACAGGTCGAGCCGATCGATGCCATCGAAGCTGCGGTCAGGATGACGGAGCAACTGAGATTGGTTGGTCCCTTGTTTCTCATCGTCGACAATGCCCAGTGGGCTGACCGGGATAGCCTGAATGTCCTGGACCGTCTGCAGACCGCGGCCGGGCGCGAGGGATTGGGCATCATTACGATTTCGAGGGACAACGAGGATCCGCAGCGAATTCCCGCGAACAAGCACCTTCAGCTCGGTCCTCTGGGGCTGCAGGATTCGGTCGCAATCCTCGCTCGCTCTGCCGATCGTTATGGCCTGGAAGTCGCCCGGGAGACCCTCTACCAGTTGGCCGAGGCGTCGGCGGGAAGTCCTTTCCGGTTGCGAGAGTTGGCCGACGAGTTTCGTCCGGGCGGCGCCCTTTCGGAGAACTCGGAGGTCGCGGATTCCTCATCGGCTTTGGCCCTGTCACGTCAAATCGATGAGCTGTGGAAACGACGAGCTGATCGGCTTAGTCGCGAAGCCAAGCAGGTTCTCACGTACGTCGCCACTTCCCGAGCCCAGGTTTCCACTCAACAGCTTGGCGAATTGACCGGATTGGATGATGCGGTGGACGCGGCCGTTTCCGAACTGGCGCGACAGAGGTTGATTACGGACGATGCGACCGGAGGCGAGTGCATCGCGATCTTTCACGATCACTTCGCCGAGGAATTGGTTCGCACGCTCGATG
>JARFQX010000129.1 GCA_029287555.1 Rubripirellula sp.
TAGAGGTCCAGTACGGTTGGAACCCATGAACAGCGCGACTTTGAGCAAAACCTTCGACTGACACCGATTAAAGCCGCTGATCTGGGTTGCCCTCCGAAGGCAGGGGTCACAGGTTCGAATCCTGTCGGGCGCGCCAGTAAATACAAAGGGTCCCAATGGGGCCCTTTTTATTTACTTGGGTGTCCCGCCCAAGGAGTCGGAGCTTGTTCGATAAAACGCGCTAGCGTTTTAGACGCCGAAGGCGCCCCGCAAGGGGTGAAGATCGCCCTTAGGCGATCTGAATCAATCCTGTCGGGCGCGCCAATCTTTTCAAATGGTTACCTGGTATCGGAGCAATCGCAGAAGTGCGTTGTGACCACCACGTGACCATGTTGTGACCAATCCTGACATTCGCTCTGGCGCTGCAGCGGAGTGGGCTCGAATCAGCAACCCTCTCTGCCAGGCAAAGTGTCAAGAAAGGCGACTGGCTACTCCGGAACGTTAGCCTGCACCCATTCGAATTGGGCGCCCGCTTCGCCTTCGACGGTCAGCTTGCATGATCCCCAGCTTTCGGGGATAGCTAGCTCATAAGGTACGACGGGCAAGATCTTAGTTATGTCGGACTCTCAGACAAAGCGAGCAAATCGAGGAGCAGTTCACGTGCGGCCTTTGAAAAAGGATTGCAGGCTACTGTTGATCGCTACACTTCGATTGGTGTGAATGTGACGGTTATCCGACAAGTTCCTCAACAGCTCCATGATCCACGGTGGATCTACCACAAAGCCTGTTTGGATGACGATCCGCCGGGTAGGCTTTACGACCTGTCAGTCACCAAAGTTGAGCATGACTCGCTTCAGGCTTACGTCGATTCGTTGTTTAAGGGCTTGGAAAAAGACAGCGATCCCGGTGGACCTGCGGCGGGTCTTCGGTATCGTGATTTGGCTTCCGAGATGTGTGGTGAGAAATGCCTGATCGGCACCGGAACCAGGTCCTATTACTTGGACCATGACCACTATTCCATCGAGGGAACGAAGCAGATAGAGGCGCGCGCATCCAATCTACTCGGAGAATTGTTGTCCCGGCGAAATCGGTAGATTCGATCAGGTCAACAACGGGAGGGGCGAGGTCACGGGTGTCATCATCCTGCCCCGATCGGGCCTTTTTATACTTCTTCGGCCGAACCCGTGTATGTAAGTGATTCTGGTTCGTTGGCCCGCATCACAATTGTTTGTCGATGCGGGACGCGACGTCCTCGCCGCGACCGGTAAGTCGAACCATTGAACTTGAACTCGAGTCGGGCGACATGGGCTCACGAACAACCAGTCCGGCCGCGGCCAGGCGCTTGATGCTCGTCAAGAGCTCGCGTGGCTCGATGCCTATGATCCGCGCAAGCTGATCGATTGACAGGGGCCCCTGGTCCGAGAGAAACGAAACCAGGATGAACTCGCGCACCTTGATGCCAAACCGAAGCAACAGCTGTGCGATTGACGGGTCGTGCGAAAAGTAAAACGCCGCCGAACGGCCGGAGATAGATTCTTCGCGATTTGTCTTGTTGTGCTTGTCGTCGTTCATGGCCGTCCGCTGCGTCCTACCTCCCTACACGTTTGAATTCGGCAATTGGTTCCCGATTCGCCGCATTTTTGTCGCCGATCAGCGACGGTATCTACGCAAGATGGAACCCAATCGGCGAATTGTTCGTGTAAGGGAGTGATCAAATGCTTGGGAGCATCATCAATGAGATTTATCACGGCAAAACAGATAGTCGGTCTTTCACTCGCCGCTGCGCTCGCGGGATGCGGCGGTTCCGGAGACTCGACGAGCAACAACCAACCGCCTTCGTCAGCGGCAACACCGCAAACAACGGTTGGGCAGATTACCGGCTTCGGTAGCGTTTACGTCAACGGCGTCGAGTTCGATACAAGCGGATCCGCCTATGACGTCGATGACAGCATTGCGTCCGATGACTCTGCTTTAGCGGTTGGCATGGTCGTCAAGGTTCAGGGTTCGGTCAATGCCGACGGACGAACCGGCAGCGCCGACAGCATTTCCTACGACGATGACATCGAAGGCATCGTGCAAGGCCTCGCGGAAGACGTGAATGATCCGAACATCAAGTTGTTTACGGTGATGGGCGTGTCGGTGCAGGCGGACAGGAATGGAACGAACTTCGAGGGTGAAGATGACCCGATGTTCAGTTTCGACACGATCATGGAAGGCGACAATGTCGAAGTCAGCGGCGAATTCAGCGGCGACGTGCTGATCGCGTCCTACGTTGAAAAACAGGACGCTGACGATGATGAATTTGAAGCAAAGGGTACGGTTGATCAGTTCAATGGCAGTGACCAGTTTGTTCTCATCCTGGTAAACGACTCGACGCTTGACGTCACCGTGGCAGCCGGCGCCGAGATTCCCTCCACGGGAGTAGTCGACGGCCAGTTTGTTGAAGTGGAAGGCACGATTCCGGATCCCGCAAACTCACCGGATTCGATTCTGGCTACGAAAGTAGAGCTGGAAGACCACGATCGCATTGGCGACAGCGATGACGACGAGGTGGAGGTCAAAGGCACGCTGAACTACGACCTGGATACTGGCACGTGGTCCGTGATGGGTATCGAGCTCGCGTTTAACGACAATACGGAGTATTCGCCGGAAACACTGGCCGACGGAATTGCGGATCAGTCAGCCGCAGGAACGTACGTAGAGGTCGAGGGACAGTACGTTGATGAAGTGCTCCAGGTTCATGAAATGGAACTGGAAGAAGATGATCTTGAGTTCAAGGGCGATGTTGAGTCGATATCCGCAACGGACGCAAGAGATGGCACCATCACACTATCGTTCGGACTCGCTACCGGAACGGTCGAAGTCCAGGTAACACCGGATACGATGTTCCTCGATGACGAATCGGTTAATCACTACGACCTGACCAGCATCATGATGGACGACAAGCTCGAGATCAAAGCACGTCTTGCGGACGATGGCTTGTTCTATGCATCGAGCCTGCATGCGGAAGATGACCTTGGTTACGAGATTGAAGGTCCTCTTGGGTCGATTAGCGATGTATCGATCTCGGTTCTCGGTGTTGAGTTCATGATTGACATGAACACGATGTTTGAGAACGGGATTCCCGGTCCCGAAGACTACGTCGAAGTTGAAGACGACGATGGAGATGGCGTCGCGGACTATGTCGAGATCGAAGACTAGGCATCGATTGCGGCAAGGCTGAAAGAGCAAGAGGGGGTCGAGCATCGCGTTCGACCCCCTTTTCTTTTTGCGAGGGCTTTGTACTTGAGGCCGCCCCATGAGTGCAACAGACGAGCCGTGGCAAAGCGCAGTTTGCTACTATCCACACGAATACAGCGCGGACCCGGTTCAGCGCTGCAGATAGCAAGCAACGCAATAATGGAAGCACCGTATGGCCGGCTCTAGTCTCCTGACCCTTCTCGACGATATCGCCACGTTGCTTGACGACGTCTCGGTTATGACCAAGGTCGCTGCAAAGAAGACGGCCGGCGTCCTGGGGGACGACCTTGCTCTCAACGCCCAGCAGGTGTCGGGTATACGCGCCGAACGCGAGCTACCTGTCGTATGGGCGGTCTTCAAAGGGTCCGCTATCAACAAGACCATCATGGTGCCGGCGGCCCTGATCCTCAGCGTGGTCGTTCCGTGGCTTATCACGCCGCTCCTCATGCTCGGCGGCGCATTCCTGTGTTACGAGGGGTTTGAGAAGGTCGCGCACCGGTTGCTACATTCGCCCGAGGAAGATGAGGAGGAACACGCGCAGCGCATCGAGGCGCTGGCCGACGAAAGCGTGGACATGGTGCAGTTTGAGAAACAGCGCATTCGTGGCGCGATACGCACCGACGCTATCTTGTCGGCCGAGATCATCGTTATCGCGTTGGGCACCGTCAAAGATGCCGAGCTTGCTGTGCGCATCGGTGTTGTCTCGGCAATTGCCGCAATAATCACCGTGGGCGTATACGGTCTCGTTGCCGGCATCGTCAAGCTCGACGATCTGGGCATTCATCTGATCGACAGCGCCGATGAATCGAGATTCTCATCGCTGCGCCGGCGAGCGGGCGAGATGATCCTGAGTTTTGCACCCATCATGATGAAGTCGCTTGCCGTACTTGGCACTGCAGCGATGTTCCTCGTTGGCGGAGGAATTCTCGTGCACGGTATTCCATTGCTTGCTTCGTGGTTGCATAGCCTGGAGGGCCTGGCGCATAGCCTTCCGGTCGCCGCCAACCTGTTTTCGTTGCTGGCAGTGCTCATATTCAACGCGATTGTCGGAATCCTGGCTGGCGGAATTATCGTCGGTATTCACAACCTTGCGACCCGGATTCTAGGCTCGAAGGCGTGAGTCCTTCTTCCACTCGTGACTTAGCCCCTTGTAGAGGCTGACGCAACACAACAACAACACGATCGAGAATGGCAGCGCCGTTGCGATGGCCCCTGCCTGCAGCGCACCGAGCACCTGGCCGCCACCGCCGAACAACAGAATCGCCGCGACGAGACCTTCCAT
>JARFQX010000142.1 GCA_029287555.1 Rubripirellula sp.
CTAGAGGGCCGCAAAGCAGATTGCCAGAGATCGCCCCAGGATGAGTCAGCCCGCCGCCCCCCTTCCCGGAGGGTTCAACAGGCTCGGAAGTCGACTTGGAGCGCCTTGGCGATCGATGCAGGCGACCGTCGAATCCGCTTCTACGATCAACTCGTCGCCACGCTGGATCCGGTATCGATGCCCAATCCGCACCTTTCGAACTTCAACGAGCTCGGTGGTCAATTCCAACACGTCATCAAATTCGGCGCCGGCGAGGTAGCGGACGTTCATTTCCGTCACAACTAAGAGCAATCCGGCGTCTTCCAGTTGCTTGTAGCTGATGCCCATTTCGCGAAGCATCTCGACCCGGCCGCGTTCAAAATAGTTCAGGTAATTGGCGTGATGAACGCGACGCTGGCCGTCCGTTTCGTGGTACGTCACCCGCAAGGATTGCGTGTGAACGTGGACGGCGTCGTCACCGAATGTTGACAAGGTAGAAAATCCCCTCTTTTCACACCAAGAATCACCTGGTTGCACGCGAAAAATGCGGTTCGCTGGGCCGATTGCCTTGAATTGACCGCGCTGGTTGCCGAAGCCTACACTCTTTGCAGGTTCGCTCAAAGAACCATCAACGCCGCAGCCGTATTTATCACAGGATGAGCCAGCGATGAGCACCGGCGACAATTCGGGAACTGCCTTCGAAACGATTCGAGGTCGCAACTTTCCCGCGTTACGACAGTTTACGATCTTTCTCGAGAATCGAGTCGGCCAGCTTTTGGAAGTCGTCAAACGGTTTGAAGGCACGGGAATCCGGGTCTGCGCGTTGTCGATCAATGATGCCGCCGAGTGTGCCTTTGTCCGCTTTCTTGTCAGTGATGCGGACCGTGGTCGTGAGATTCTGGAACGAAGCGGATTGGCAATCATCGAGACCGACTTGATCGGCGTCGAGCTTCCCGAAGGTCCCCAACCGCTGCTTCGCGTCTGCACGGCGCTGCTTCAAGCGGAACTGAACATTATCCAGGCGTACCCTTTGTTTGTCCGGCCCAACGGCAAGCCGGCGGTGGCCATCATGGTTGAGAACATTGAGTTCGCGATGGAGACGCTGCGTGAGAAAGGCTTCACGATCATCACCGAAGGCGACCTCGACGATAATCCCGTTTCCGAGAACTAGAGCGTTTCCGCTTGGGAACATTACGCAGTGTCGCGAGAGACCGGGAGCCGCGGGGAAGAATTCGGGCTGCTTCGCGGTGCGCAATGATGAATTGTTAGTCGTGCTCGTGCTCAGTCGCTTGCGACGGTGCTCGAAGCGACGCGATCTCTACCATCCATTCTCTTACGATCACCGCTTCGCTGAGCACGAGCACGAGCACGAAAGCTTCGCACTGATCCACAATCGCGCTCGCTCCGCGCGTTACACTGCCAATCAGGCAACGCGTTTGGCAAACACCCACCACTCGGCTGCTAACAACCCGAGCATGACGATCAGCGCCCAGCGCCAGAACTCGCGGCGTTCCTCCACACCTCCTTCGGCCGCTTCGACCGCCTCGTAGCCGAGTTCGATGCTGGGAGATGGCTCGATGTCGCTTTCGTTGCGATCAAACAGGTTGACCACGAACAGGTCAACGAGCCGCTCGCCGGCTTCGACTTGATAGTTGCCCGGTTCATTCGTCTCGACGATTTCAATCACGCCGCCTGGGCCGACGCCGGTGTCGATTTGCTCACCACCGATTCTCTGGACCTTGGATTCGGCGATGGCACTCTCCAGTCGCAACCGGACCGTCTCTCCTGGTTGATAGGAAGGCGCACCGGTCGCCTCGGCCGCACCGGCAAGGTAACGCAACACGTTCAACATGAACACGGGCCACGATCGTTCGGCGTACCAATTCGTGTTCGCTTGATTGCCACCCTCGCCATCGGTGGAAACAATCTCGAATCCGAGCACCATGTCCTGATACCCATCGCGCGGCGCCAGCACCAACACCGGACCGATATCAGCGCCCACCAACTCAAGCGACCCCGGCGGCCCAGAAATCGCCCTTCCATTGAAGATCAGCAGAGAGAATAGCTCCAGGAATCGCATCATCGGATGGGTACGATCGACGTCGACCAATACCAAAGGTGACTCGTCGCTCGCCCAGGACCATCCGGTCGGTTCGGAGGCATCCGTCGCCGGCGAATCGGCCTCGGGCGCGTCACCTTCCTGAACAACCGACGGCGGCAACGTTCCGATGAAAAAGGTATTCGTCAGCGGCATGCTGCTTGGGCGACAGCGATCAAAGATGATCAAGTCATCGCTGCCCGCATCGGCACGTGCAACGTACTGCTCGGAATCCAAGTAGGACGGCGCAACGATTTGGGTGTTGCAAATCTTGGCGGCCTTGGGAGTGCTCAGCCCAAGCCGCACGGGCGTGTTGCCGTCGGTCACCACCAACACCGAAACGGTCCGCAGCGGCGACAATCCAGCGTACGCAACGTTGTCTAACCGCAAGTCATCGTCCAGATCCAAGTTCAATTCCAGCGCGAGCGATTCTTCACTTTCGAGCGTGAACGACAACCCAGTCTGGTCGCCAGGCTCGAGCGACACGGTTTCGGCATCCAGAAATTCGCCGCCACTACTTAGCGTGGCCGAACACTCAGCAGCTTCGGTCCCCAAATTGACAACGGTTGCAAACGCCTGGATCTCACTCGGTTTTTCCAGATTCCGCTCGGCTGAGAATGCGGTGATGGCAAGGTTGCTGACCTGTTCCGAGCCGATCGAAATGAACTGCGGGACGAGATTCCCCAGATTGAATTCGGTGACATCTTGAAAACCGCCGTCGCTGTAAATCAGCAGATCCGCCGGCTTGGCATCGGCGACCTGAACATCGTTCAGATCCCCAACTTCGCTGGAACGACGGGGATTGGCCAAGCCGTCGGCCGCTTTGAGCGCACCGAGAATGTCCGTGGGTTGGTTCGTCACGCGAACGCGTTCGAGGGCTTCGATCAGTCGCCGCCGATCGGACGTGAACGATTGCACGGTTTCCGGCCGGTCGCTGAACGTGACGAGCATGGCGACTTCCGAGTCGCTCATTGTCTCGATGCGACCCCTTATCAGTCTTTTGGCTTTCTCGAAGCGACTCTCGCCATTTTCCAGATCGGTCGCCTGCATGCTGGCC
>JARFQX010000207.1 GCA_029287555.1 Rubripirellula sp.
CAGTGCTTTCAACCACCGGGTTGATCTTGTGGGTTTCGCTGAAGTGTTGTGGCGCCAGCACGTCGATGTACGGAGTGATTCGTTTCCAAAGTTCCGCAGAGTAGGTGACGCCTTTCACGTAGCAACCGAGGACCATGTGATTGGAATCCACCTTGCGGATTTCGCTGTGCCCAAGCTGGTTAACCTTTACGACGATTTCGGCGATCAGGGCTTCCTGGTCTGCGGCGATAGTCTTGTTATTTGAATACGTGAAGTATCCCGCGGGATAAGCGATGCCACCCTTCTTTCGCAGGTCATCAAAGGACTGGTAGTTTTTCTCATAGGCAGCGTTAAGTTTGTGGATGTCACCGGCGTAACGTTTTTCCAGAATGGAGATCAGGTGGTTCCGGCCTGGGCTGCCAGGTTTGCGTTTCAGGGTTTCATTGATCCACAAACCTGAACGCATGAAAGATCCGAACCCATAGTAGTACCCCATGATCCATGGGTTGTCCTTGTTCGGCGTGACGTATCTCGCGACGTTTTCTCGAACGAAGTTGGCGTATTCGTCGCTAAAGACGTCGGGGCGTTTCTCGCCGGGCTTCAATTCCACCTGGTGTTTGATCAACGGTACGTGAATGGCGTGAGGAATCTTCTCCTCGCGATAGACGCGCTCGGCCAGCTCGTAGTTGACGTAGCCAAAGCGTGCCCGCTCCGTACTGTACGGCCCACTCCAGACGCAGTTGTAGCCCAACTCCCGCATCTTCTTGATGCCGTCGCGCAGCCAGGCTTCCTGGTCACCGTTATAGGAGTAGGTCACCGTGCCCTTGGAAAAACCGGTCACTGGATGGCTGAGGCCAATGCCAAAGAATCCGTGCCCCTCCGGTGTCACCAACCACCAACGTTTGTCAATCTTCTGTGTGTGGAAGAAGCCCGTCTTATCTCCCTTGATGTCGGTAAAGCCGCCATAGGTGTCGAGCTCTTGGGACGACGCCGAAATGCTGATGACGCTCATCAGCAAAGAGAGAATAGTCGCGTTGGACTTCATATTTATGGTCTCACGTGGGGTTAGTCTTGAAACATTTGGGCCATCTTCTGCGTGACTCGTTCATTTGCAGCCGTCATTTGATCGACGTGTTGTTGATCGGCCTTTTCCATTTCGTCCAGAAGTCCACGTCGGCGAGCCTTGTTGCGTTGATAGGCACCGCACAGGTGAAAGCCAATACAGCCGGGGTTCTCAAACAGCCCGGCAAGAGTCTTTGCATACCAGCCGCCGTTGTTTGGTTTGAAAAACCCGTCGCTCCGAACATTCACTCCCGCAGCGTCGGCAAGGAGCACGGGCTTACCGGTTTTTCTATGCCACTCGTCGAGGTGCTTGACCGGATCCCGGAAATCCTGGAATGAGATGACGTCGACATACGGTTTGGCCGCGCCCATCACTTCCATGGCGATCGGCGCATTTGCCTCGTAGCGGTCGCCCAGCAGCAAGTGGTGCTTGTCGTAACGACGAATCGCGTCGTGTGTGGTCTTGTAGTAACTGGTTGCCAGTTCGCTCAGTTCTTTTCGACCCGCTTCGGTCTTCAGTCGCTCGGGATCGAAAATGGGACCTCGCCACTGGTTGTCAGGTCGGTCGTGCGTCCATGTTGGGCAGTCGCTGTAGAAATAGCCAATGAGATTACGTTCCTCGGCAAGTTCTGCGCAATGAGACCGTGCCACATAGTCAACCCACTCTTTCCAATCTTCACTGCGGAAATCGTAGTGGACCGTGTGCTTCTCCCATTGATGCGATTCGGTGAACGGGAGCAAATGGCAATAGGGCATGTCGAGCGCGCGGTATTCATCAATCGTGAATGCACGCGAATGCCGCCACTTCTTGACGGTCACCTCCTGCACCCAGCCGACGGTGTTGAATCCCCATGCTTTGAGATTGGGTGCAACAGATTCCTTAATCCAACGCAGCGTGCTGCCACCATACTTTTCGCGCCAAATGTCGAGGTTCTCAGGGTAGCGCAGACTCGCTGGATCAATATGGTTCAACCCCATCGAGAAGAACGGCTTGCCTGCGGGGTCAATTAACCACCAGTGATCGTCCCGCTTACCCAGCGTGAAGAAACCGCTCGCCTCGACCTGAGTCGTTTTCACTTCGGACGCGCGTGCAGGATTCAGCAATGACATGGCGGCCAGGCCGCAGCCACCTGCCAGGCTGTTGCGAAGGAAGCTTCTTCGATTGGTGGTCGGCATCATTCGATTACCCCTCCGAAAGACTGGTCCATCCACTTAACGATTTTTTGATTGGCAGCCTTCATCAGATTCACGTTCTCCGTGTCCGGCTTTTCCATTTCGTCGAGCAATCCGTATCGCCTGCCTTTGTTCCGCTGATACGCCCCACAAAGATGGAAGCCGATGCAACCTGGAGTCCGATGCAAGGCCGCCAGAGTCTCTGCGTACCAATGGCCATCGTTTGGGGTGAATTCACCCGGCTTCGTCTGCCATTTGATCTTGGCGGCGTCGGCCAGCAGCACCGGCTTGCCGGTCTTGTTGTGCCACGCGTCGAGATGCTGCACCGGATTGCGGAAGTCTTGGAAGGACAGCGCATCGACAAAGGGCTTCGCGGCATCGATCACCTCCATTGCAATCGGCGCGTTTGCCTCGTAACGATCTCCGAGAATCAAGTGGTGCTTGTCGTAGCGACGAATGGCATCATGTATCGTCTTGTAGTAACTG
>JARFQX010000225.1 GCA_029287555.1 Rubripirellula sp.
GGAGTGGAACGATCGGATCAGCCGGCTCCCACGTCTTGTCGGGTTCGAGCCACCGTCGCACTCCCGAGCAGCTGCCGGCGGCATCAACGAGGCGGAGGTTACCATCATGATCAAGCAAAACGTTCTCAGGATGAATGCCTCCGTGCGCTGCCCCGGAGCGGCGGACGGACTCGAGACAGTACGCGAGCGAAGCGAACTCGCGTAGCTGAGTTGTGACCTCGCGTTTGGTGGCGACCTCGAACCACGGGATGCCGAACACCCAAGGTCGGATGACTCCCAACTGACCACGATCGATCGCAGCCAAGGTTGGTGGCACGAACACTGGATGCTGAACCTTCGAAGCCGCCTCACACGCATCGAGAAGCTGGCGAGATTGATCCGACGAAAGCGACGGCAGGTCCATGACCTTCATCGCCATCACCGCCCCGCGTGACGTATCGCGACCACGTATCAACCAGCGGCCGGGCCCACTTGCGAAACACTTCTCGGGCGAGAACCAATCGGGTGCGCCCAAAGGGTGGTCACCGGGGAACGTTACCGATGCGCTGGGAAGGTCGGGCAGGTCGAGTTCGGATAACGAACCGGAAGGACCGACGACTGTCGGACGCTCTTGCATGCCGAGCAATTCATTGACGTCGTCGATTAGTTCTGGGAATCGCCGAGCATAGTGGCGGCGATCGAGCGGCTGTTGCAGTTCGCGGGCCACGCAAATCTCGGCATCGATCAAGTCCAGCAGCAAGTCATCTCTGCCCAGTTCGGGAAATTGAGCGACGTAGGATTCGGCACCGATTGCGTGGCCCGATCGGTGCTGTTCGATGAGGTCGACACAGGCAAGATCGATCAATCTCGCCAACTCAAGGCCGTGACCGCCAAGCAAATCGCGCAGAGGTGCGCGAGGCTTTTCCAACCGCTGATCGCGCAGCCAATCGACCAGAGAATCAAGCGACGCGTCTAGGACGGGAAAGGCGTCGTGACGGGAATCCGCTTGACCTGTCATCACGGATTCTCGTTGCCGAGGCCGAGTTCCTCTCTGGCTCGTTCGAGCGCTCGTCGGACTCGCATCCGGGCAGTGTCCGCCTTGAGCCCCAGGGCTCGACCGATCTCATTCCAATCGCGGTTTTCCAACATCATGTCGATGGCGACCGCATCCTTGGGCCCCATCAGTGAGCGAATCCGTGAGACGACCTCGCGTCGTAAGGCGATCTGGCTGGGCGTCGTTTCCTGGTTCGCGATCCGCATGTCGTCGACTGGCACGCCTTCGGTGCGTCGAAAATCGCGACACTGTCGGGCCATCGTTCGAAAGGTGTCGAGCACTTGGTTGTCGATCGCCCGCAGCAAATAGGAAAGCACGTCGTCGGGCGTAACCGACTCATTTCCGTAGCGGCGGGTCATGTCCGCCATGACATCGTTGCAAATGTCCATCGACTCGGCTTGCCCGGACAGCCCGTATTGGCGGAGTCGTGTTCGAGCCCGGCGGCGTAGTTGGTCGCCAAACCGGTGCCACACCGCCTCGAGAGGCTGGTTGGTTGACCGATCAGTTCGGTTCGGATTGCTGCTCGGTTCGTGTGACTGCGACAAGCCCGCCATCAACAATTTCGCGTCGAAGAGGAATCGGAATGTCGGGAGGGGCGTGCCGCACCAACCCGACTACGATCCATTATAGACTCCGAGACCCTCGAAGAGTGGATGATGGTTACTACGGACAACGGGAGGTTGTGCGGGAATTCGAGTAGGCCGAATCAAGCGAAGCGCCGATCCTGCACCGAACGGCGATTCGATGTCAAGCAAGAACCCTTGCCGGATCGGCGTCGCTGCGCTCCTTGATGCCTGCGTACTCGTATGCCGGCCTACTAGTTACAAATTCGTACAACGGGAGGTTGTGCGGGAATTCGAGTAGGCCGAATCAAGCGAAGCGCCGATCAGGCACCGAACGGCGGTTCGATGTCAAGCAAGAACCAATGCCGGATCGGCGTCGCTGCGCTCCTTGATGCCGGCCTACACGCTACAGACTAAAGACTACGGACTATGGAATCAGCCAGAACAGCCCCGTCATCGTGGCGGCTTGGGCTAACGCTCCTCTCGCGCTGATCGGCACGGGCGGTTTGATCCAAGGAGCGCAGTTACCGGGTCGGTAGTAGCCCAACGCGTACTGGCACTCATGCGGCGTGTGCACGCCCATCTTGTAAGGCAGCACCGCGATGTTGCCAAAGAAGTGTGCCGATTGAACGAGTGGTTCAAGCAACGGACCGTGAGTGTGACCGTAGCGTTCCAGGTTCACGTCCTCGAAGTACAACGGGTTGTGACACAGGTTCGATGCTGTCCAAGTCATCTTCATCGGTGCCCAACGTCTCGGTGCGTAGGCAACCTGTTCGATCAAGCACTCGCTCGGCAAGCCCCATTCCTCGGTGATGTAAGCGATGTCTCCCTCGCTGAGTTGATCGATGGGCAAACGCTCGATCGAGCCCTGCTCGGTTTCGATCACGGCCTTTTGATAGGCCAGATCGGTGAGCCGGCCCTTGGCCAACTGCCGACCGTTTCGGTTGACCCAACGGCGGATCACCTGCTTGTCGTCAAAGTCCGCCTTCAACTCCTTGTAGCGTTCCATGTCGAATTCATCGGGTCGGAACGGCGGACTGATGTCCAACGAAACCTTGTCGATGGTTTGCTCGGCAATTCTTTTGCGGAAATCCTCGCAATTGATTTCCTCCGGATCGAGCATGTCGATACCGGCGCCGAACTGTGGACTCTCATCGCGGAACGCATCGTCACGACGCCGATCTTGGTTCATTCGATCGCTTGCAGAACCTTGGGTCTGGGCGTCGAACGGAGACGGTTCGCGTGGCGCTGGATCAAGCGTCGGCGGTTGGTCGACCGGTACCGGCAGCTCCTGGATGGATCCGGCTTGGCCGTCCGGAGCACCCCGATTGAAGCTCGAATCGGGCGGCGATTGTCGCAACATGTCGCCCAAACTAGGCCCTTGGTCGACCGGTGGCTCGGTTCGTGGCTGCTGCGGAGTGGCTTCTTGCTGGAGGTTGAGTCCGTGAGGTGGCAACTCGAACGCGTCTTCTGCCTGAGGTGTCGGCGCTGCCTCCGGCGCCCGAGGTTCGAACTCAATCGGCCCCCGCAATTGGTTGTCGAGATCGATTTCGTCGGGAGCCGGCGGCTGGAAAGTTGGCGGCGGTTCGAAAGTTGGCGGTGAGTCGAAAGGTCGCTGTGGTTCGGTAGCCGGAGGGGGCAACGTGTTTGCGCGGTTGAACGTGTTTCCGCCGTTTTGGGCGACCATGGCGGTCTGCGCATGGTCTCCGAACGGGGATTCGAAAAAGTCAGGAGATGAATCTGGCGGAGAGGCGGTTGCCGGCGCGCCGCCCGCTTCAAACGCATTCGGCGAATTGGTGGGATCGCTGCGCCGCGGTGCCCCCTGCCACGCCACCGGCTCGACGGGCGAAGCACCGACCTGGCCCAGCTGTGGCATTTCGTTTGCCACCTGCAATCGCCCGGAAGCGACCGAAGTTGCCTGCGCGGTAGAGGGTTCTTTCGGTCGGGCGTGGTGTGATGGGGGATTCGCGTTGCCGAAGACGTCTCTTACCGGATGGGTCGGCACTTGGGTGGTGGATGGAGCCGACGAGCCAGCCGAAGGATGGGCAGTGGAAGTCTCCCGAGAATTCACTTGCGCCGGGGAGGTCACCTTCGCGCTGCGCCGCCATTTCAAATCCCAGCCCGGACGTTGGGGATGATGCGGACGTGGTGCAGGCTTGGCCACCATGCCGTGCCGGGGAACGGGACGAAGCATCGCGCTGGGTGGCGTCGCCAAATCGTTGGCTGCCGACAAACGTCCCCTAAGCGGCTGCTGCGCGGTTGCGGGGACAGTCGTGCCGATCAAGCACAGGGTCAACCCGGTTCGTAACCACTTTCTTGCCCCAACGCTCCGTCTAGACGGAGTCGCCGTTGTGCACATCGGGGCTGTAGTTCGGCGCTTCTTGCGTGATCGCAATGTCATGCGGATGGTTCTCCCTCACCGTTGCAGCCGAGACGCGGATGAACTTGGCATCGCGTCTGAGCTCTTCGATCGTCCTTGATCCGATGTATCCCATGCCCGCCCGCAAGCCGCCGACCAATTGGTAGACGAAGTCGCTGAGCGGACCTTTGAACGGCACGCGACCTTCGACACCTTCGGGAACCAATTTTCCTGCCTCGGTTCCTTTTTGCCGATACCGATCGCTACTTCCTTCAACCATCGCCCCCATCGATCCCATTCCGCGATAAGACTTGAAAGTCCTGCCTTGGTAGAGAATCACCTTGCCGGGACTCTCGGTCAGACCCGCGAACAGGCTGCCAATCATCACGGTGCTGGCTCCGGCGGCGATCGCCTTGGTTATGTCACCACTGAAACGGATTCCCCCGTCGGCGATGACCGGAATGTTCTTCTTTTTCGCTACCTCGTTCGTTTGCAGGATCGCGGTAATCTGGGGCATACCAACGCCGCTGATCACACGCGTGGTGCAGATCGAACCAGGGCCAATCCCCACCTTGATGGCATCGGCGCCGGCATCGATCAACGCTTGGGCTCCCTGCGGTGTGGCCACGTTGCCCGCCACCACGTCGATGTCCCAAGCCTTTTGTTGTTTGATTTCGCGAACGGTATCGATCACGTTCTTGCTGTGACCATGAGCCGAATCGACGACCAACAGATCGACGCCTTGGCGAATCAAGGCTTCCGCCCGCTCAAAATCACCCACGCCGACCGCGGCACCGACCCGCAAACGTCCCTGGGCGTCTTTGCAGGCGCGGGGGAATCGTTTCATCATGTCGATGTCACGGATCGTGATCAGGCCCGTTAGTTTTCTATTTTCGTCAACCAGCAGAAGTTTCTCGACCCTTTTTGCCGTTAAAATCCGCTCAGCTTCCTCAAGCGTTACATTTCCTACCCCGGTGACCAGATTCTCGCGGGTCATGACCTCCGAAACGGGCAGCCCAGGATCTTCAAGAAATCGCAGGTCGCGGCGGGTCAGGATCCCCACCAGCTTTTGTTCCGCGTTGACGATCGGGATCCCCGAGACGTTGGCCTCGTCCATCAACTCGGCCGCCCGACCCACTTTCTCCTCCGGTGGCAGCGTCACCGGATCGACGATGATGCCGTTGGCCGATCGTTTGACCTTCAAGACTTGTTCGGTCTGACGGACGACCGACAGGTTCTTGTGGATGATCCCCAGCCCCCCTTCTTTGGCCAGGGCGATCGCCATTTCCGATTCGGTGACCGTATCCATGGGAGCGGAAACCAGGGGAATCTGCAGGCGAATCCGCTCGGTTAAGTTCGAACCGACATCAACTTCGCTGGGCACGACGTCACTGTATTGCGGTGCCAGCAGAACGTCATCGAACGTCACGCCGAGGGTTACGATCTTCTCTTCCGACATGGAAAAAGGCCCGAGCGAGTCTTCGAGAGGAAAAGCCGCGAATTATGAACCATGCCGGCGAGGATGGGCAGAGGGGCATGGCGAGTGGCGAG
>JARFQX010000278.1 GCA_029287555.1 Rubripirellula sp.
CCCTCCTTCGGGGGTAGCGGGCGTGGGGCGTTTCGGAACCAAGTAGTGCTTTGTCAGACTTTAAAAATGGGGTTCAACCGGAGTCGGGAAAAGGGGTCAGACACCAAAAGCCGGAACGGCCCTTCGGGTGCTTCGCACTTCTGGTGTCTGACCCCTTTTCCCGGCCACCCAAAATCCAAGGTTTGACAAAGCACTAGAGAGATTCCGGGCTGAATGGCGATGCAGGGCTGGGACGTGGGACCGCGCGGATTGCTGGGCTCACGTACCCGATTTTTTTGTTCGATCGGAGACTATTCGTGGCGTACACCATCCGTCGCAAGGGACACACCTACGTCTACCAGGTGGACTACGGCGAGGACGCAGCGGTTGCTCTGATCGTTGTCCGTTCCGATGCAAAGAATGCCGAGGGCTTGTTCCTCGTGAAGCAAGATGGCTCGGTCGAACCGGCCCACGACCGACCCGGTTTTGGAACCAACCGGCTCAGTCACGATGGGCTTTGGCCGGCGCCGCCCCGCGAGGCGATTGCGGACGCTCGGGTGATTGCCCAACAGAAGGCACACACGGCCTCTTGAAGCCCGGCCCCGCGAGTCAAGGCCCCGCGAGTCACGGCCCCACGAGTCACTCCCTTCCAACAGGACCGCTCCAAGGATCGCCCATCGATCGCAAAGGATAGGCCGTCGCTGGATTCGATCGGCTCGGCGGGTCTTCCCGAGGCGTAACGATGGCGTGATCTCCACGCGAGCCCAATCAAAAGGGATGGAAACGCTGCCAAAGTAACGGCGTTGAATGTCAACGATGCCGACTTTGATGCCGCCAAGGATCGGCAAAGATGCCCTGGCGCGGAGTTCGCCGGTTATTGCTATTCTGAAGGCGGTCTTCGCGGGTCTTTCCCAGGTTTTGACTGAAACGCGATCGCCCCACGATGTCTCACCACAGAAGGATGTTGCATGTCACCAGTCGATGCAGGCCAGCACGAGTCGGCCGGCGAAGAACCACTCAGCCAGGCGGATGCCGAACGTCTCCATCAGGCCCGAAGGCGGATTCTCGACGAGCTGGGCAAGATCATCGTCGGTCAGGAAACCGTGATTGACGAGATCATGATCTGCCTGTTCAGCCGCGGGCACGTGATGTTGGAAGGGGTCCCGGGCCTCGCCAAGACCCTGATGATCAGCACCTTGGCCAAGACGCTCGACCTGACCTTCAGCCGAATCCAATTCACGCCCGACTTGATGCCGGCCGATGTGACGGGAACGGAGATCATCGAAGAGGATCGTTCCACCGGTCACCGCGATTTTCGCTTCATGGAGGGTCCTCTGTTTGCCAATGTCGTGTTGGCCGACGAGATCAACCGAACACCGCCGAAGACGCAGGCCGCGTTGCTCGAGGCGATGCAGGAACGCCAGGTCACGGTGGGACGGAACCGTCACGAGCTGGCCGATCCCTTCTTCGTCCTGGCGACGCAGAACCCGATCGAGCAAGAGGGCACGTACCCACTGCCCGAGGCGCAGCAGGATCGTTTCATGTTCAAGATCTTCGTCGACTACCCGAGCTTTGACGAGGAGTTTGAGGTCGCGCGGCGGACGACCGGAACTCAGCAAGGCGAGGTCGAGGCGGTGCTTGGTGCCGAAGAGATCCTCCGTCTGCAGCGACTGGTTCGGCAGGTGCCGGTAAGCGACCACGTTGTCCGATACGCCCTTTCGCTGGTACGTCAAACGCGGGTGGGCAGCGAGGGGGTTCCCGACTTTGTGGAGGATCTCGTTGGCTGGGGTGCCGGACCGCGGGCGGTGCAGTTCCTGATCTTGGGCGGGAAGGCTCGAGCTCTTCTTGAGGGTCGTTTCCACGTCCAGATCGAGGACATTCAGTTTCTTGCCCGACCGGTCTTGCGGCACCGCATGGTGGTCAATTTTGCAGCCGAGAGTGACGGGGTGACCAGCGACGAGGTCATTGCCCGCATCGTCGCGGCCACACCAACGACGGAGGACGAACTGTCTCGCGATGCCCGATTCCAAAAGATATTTGCGTCCTGAGGTCACCAATCGGATCCGTCGGCTCGAGTTGACGGCACGCCGCGTGGTCGAAGGATTTCTCTCGGGAATGCATCGAAGCCCCTATTTTGGGCAATCGATTGAGTTCCTGCAGCATCGTCAGTACACCCCTGGCGACGAAATCCGACACATCGATTGGAAAGTCTTCGCGCGACAGGATCGACTGCACATCAAGCAGTACGAAGAGGAAACCAATCTTCGTTTGACACTGCTGGTGGACCGATCGGCCAGCATGTCCTATGGCAATGGCGAGTCGAATAAGTTCGATTACTCGGCATCAATTGCCGCGTCGCTTGCTTACTTGGCGCTCCGCCAGAAAGACGCGACCGGCTTGGTCACATTCGACACCAAGGTTTGCGCGACGGTTCCGGCCAAGAGCAACCTACAACAACTCACTCGCATCCTCTCGGTGCTCGAATCGGTCGGGGCGGATGGACGCACCGATTTGCGTCGGGTGGCTCGCGAGGTGGGCCAGGGAATCCCGAAGCGTGGACTGGTGATCATCGTCTCGGATCTGTTGGGCGTCGACCGATTGGTCGAGGGCCTGCGCGTGCTTCGACAACGGGGTCACGACGTGGCGATCTTTCACGTGCTGCATGACGATGAGATGGACTTTCAATTCAACGGTGCGACACGGTTTGAGGGATTGGAATCGGATGATTTCCTCAACTGCAATCCCCGCGCACTGCGCGAGGGCTACCTGGAAGCTCTGCAGGCATTCCTGGATCAGACCCGCAAGTCCTGTGGCCGGTTATCGATCGAATACATGTTGGTCCGCACCAGTGAACCGCTCGACGCGGTCTTGGCCAAGTTTCTTTCGACGCGACAATCCTTACCGAAACTCAAACGTTGATCTTCGCTGCCAGGCTTGATTGAACCTTGTTCCTATACCCAGCTCTCACGATCGGATTCTTGTTCGTTGCGGTGCCGCTGTTGGTGCACCTGATCAACATGTTGCGTCATCGGCGGCAACGATGGGCCGCCATGGACTTCCTGCTGGCAAGTTACCGCAAGCAAAAGAAGTGGATTCGACTTCGACAGTTGCTGTTGTTGTTGGCAAGGCTGGCGGTTGCCTCCGTGCTGATTGCCCTGCTGGCCGGATGGACCGGTGGCGGACAGATTTTGGGGGTGCTGGGCGGACGCACAACGCACCACGTGGTGGTGCTGGACGACAGTTACTCGATGGGCGACGAGAGTCTCGGTCCGGGCAATCGCGGACTGTTGGCTGGCCCCGACGACGATTCCGACGGCCGGGCGTTGACGGCGTACGGTCGTTCGCTCCAGGCGCTCCAGGACTTGACGCGGCGGCTCGCTTCAAGCGAAGGCAACCATCAACTCACCGTCATGCGGGCCAGTCGGGCGGCGATGACGATTCGCGGCGGCAGCGACTCGGGTGATGCGGCGGCCGATCTTTCCGCCCAAACGATCACGTCGGACGCCCGTTTGATCAGTCGTTTGATGTCGACCACCGCCTCGCCAACGAGAACGGACTTGGTGCCGGCGCTTGACCTGGCTGCTGAGTTGATCGAATCGACGCCGGCCGACGACAAGTTCCTCTACGTCGCGAGCGACTTTCGTGAGCGAGATTGGGGCTCGGCCGAACGGGTCGCCGAATCGCTGCGCACCGTTGGTGAGGATGTTGAGATCCGCATGATCGACTGCGCCGCCCAACCGTCGCCCAATCTGGGAATCACCGATCTCTCGCCGAT
>JARFQX010000325.1 GCA_029287555.1 Rubripirellula sp.
GGAGTTCGCCCGTTTGACCGATGCGACGATCAGCGTGATGGACATGAATCCGGCAAGGCTCGAATTTGTCCAGCGTAACTACGGCATTGACAACACGATTCTGTTTCGCGGCGACGGCAGCGAAGTCGAACGAATGCGGGATTTGACCGACGGGGATATGTTTCAAGTGATTACCGATGCGACGGGGAATCGTCATTCGATGTCGGGCGCCCTGGAATACCTCGCTCCCACGGGAAGGCTTGTCTACGTTGGAATCACGACCGAGGAGGTGAGCTTCCGGCATCCGGTGCTGCATCGTCCCGAGGCTTCGATCCTGGCTTCCCGCAACGCATTGCCTCCCGATTTTCGGCGGATCATTGGATTGATCGAAGATGGCACGATCAATACCGAACCGTGGATTACCCACCGGACGAGCTTTGAAGGGGTGCTGGAAGACTTTGAGTCCTACACCAAGCCGGAAACGGGCGTCATCAAGGCAATCATCGAGGTGGCCTAAGCGACGCACGGGGTGGTGTCCGCCGGCTGGCTCCGCCGTGGATCGCTTGACGAGAAGGGCCTGGCGCAGCCCCAGATCACGCGTCTGGGAACCGGATCACTTGCCAGGGAACCGGTGCACAAGCCCGCGAACCGAATCACACGCCTGGGAACGACGAACGTGACGAAGAACCAACCCGATGGACCTGCCATCGCGCACCGACCCCTGGGAAAGACCGGATTGTCGATCCCGACGGTCGTGTTCGGTGCGACCTGCCTGGGCAACTTGTTCGTCGAGATGAGCGATGGCGACAAACGTGAGCTGATTCAACAGTGGTTGGCTCACATGCCCGCCCCCGTGGCTATCGACAGTGCCGGAAAGTATGGGGCCGGGCTCTCGCTCGAAGTGCTCGGTCGCGAATTGAAAGCTCTGGGAGTGAAGCCCGGCGATGTCATTCTGAGTAACAAATTGGCGTGGCGGCGAGTTCCGTTGACGACCCCGGAGCCAACTTTCGAGCCCGGTGTCTGGATCGGACTGAAGCACGACGCGGTCCAGGACATCAGTTACGACGGGATTCTCCGCTGCTATGACGACGGTTGTCGGATGCTTGGCGACTATCGGCCCCAATTGGTTAGTGTTCACGACCCCGACGAATACCTCGCGGCGACGGAGGATCGTGAGGATCGGCGCCGTCGCCTCGACGACATCCTTGGTGCTTATCGAGCCTTGGAAGAGCTTCGTGATGCGGGCCAGGTGTCGGGCGTCGGCGTCGGCGCCAAGGATTGGCGAACCATCCGCGAGCTCTCTTCCCTTTGTCGCTTGGATTGGGTGATGATGGCTAACAGCTTCACGGTGCTGAATCATCCGCCGGAACTGGTCCGCTTCATCGACACCTTAGCCGAGCGGCAGATCGGATTGATCAACTCAGCGGTGATGCATGGAGGCTTTCTTGGCGGAGGGAACTTCTTTGATTATCGGCCGATCGATCCAGCGGACCGCGAAGATGCTCGAAGGCTGCAGTGGCGGGATCAATTTGCCCAGATCTGCCAACGCCACGAACGCTCTCCGTTTCAGGTTGCGGTCGCCTTTGGGCTTTCTCACCCTGGCGTGGCGGCGGTGGCATTAAGCACCAGTCAACCGGGCCGCGTGGGCGAGATGGTGTCGGCCGCGTTGGGGGACATCCCCTCGGCGCTTTGGAGTGAGCTGAGAGGGCTTGGCTTGATCGACGCGGATTATCCTCACCTGGAAACCTCCAAAGGGGGTTCGACGGACGATCGCGGTGATGATTCGGGGTCCGGTCCCCCTGCATCGCTGGCAGGGCGATGATGGGTGAAACTCGTCTCGACCCGATCGATCGGCCGGTCTGATTCCCAGATTTTTGGGCCGATGAGCCCTTGGCGTGGCACCGCGAGGTGTTATCTTGTTGCTAATAATTCTCATTAGCACGAGAGTGGCAGGCCCAGCAAGCCAGCGCGGTGATTCGGTCCCGGGCGAGCCAGCCAAGCCTTTGACCCTGCAGCGCTCCGGCCGAGCCCTGCAGCGACAGGTTTCGTTGACCCGACCCCCGTTTCTTCAAGAAGGCTCGCCCGTGTTGTCTCCCTTTCTTGCGTCTGTCCGGCGCGCTCCCAAAGCCGGCTTTACCTTGGTCGAGCTGCTCGTGGTGATCGCCATCATCGGCACACTGGTCTCGCTGTTGTTACCGGCGGTTCAAGCGTCGCGGGCCGCCGCACGGCGGATGAGTTGCCAAAACAACCTGCGCCAGGTCGTCTTGGCGGTCCACAATTACGAGTCCGCTTCAAAACGATTACCGCCGGGCTGGATCAAGCCGGGTGCGAGCGGCGATGGCTGGTCGCTCCAAGCGAGGATTCTCCCGTTTATCGAAGCCCTCGGCCTCGCTGACGCGGTCGACTATTCCGCTGGCTACGGGCTGGCGACCTTGTATGTCGATGGAAGGCAGACCAAGGTGTCAAGCTTCCGGGTGCCAACTTATCTATGCCCCAGCGAGGTGAATGATCGTCTGTGCACCGATTCCGAGGGGAAGCCCAAGCACTATCCACTGAGTTATGGCTACAACGCGGGGCCCTGGTCCGTGTACGACCCGAGTGGGCGACGTGCCGGTGCAGGTGCTTTTCTGGCAGGTCGCGAGTCGCGTTGCCGGGACTTGCTCGATGGAATGTCCAACACGTTGGCTTTTTCGGAGGTCAAAGGATGGAATCCTTATTATCGTGACGCTGGCCATCTCGGTCCGCTGGAAATGCCGAGCGAGGAGCTCACCATTTGTCAGCTCGCTGGATCATTCAAGCTCGATACCGGGCATACCGAATGGGTCGACGGCCGTGTGCATCAAACCGGCTTCACGGCAACGTTCCCCCCCAATCACAAGGTGCTGTGCACAGCCGACGGTATTGAATACGACGTCGACTTCACCAACATGCGCGAAGGGCGGCCGTCGGATGCGTTGACGTATGCGGCCGTGACCTCAAGAAGCTACCACCCTGGGGG
>JARFQX010000381.1 GCA_029287555.1 Rubripirellula sp.
CCTCGCTGCCACAGCCGCTGAGCAGGCGTCGACAGATCACCTGGGCAATCTCGTCCGGTGATCTCGATGGGACTTCCTCCAACGCTCGGCGGGCAATCGCATCGGCCGCTGCAATCACCGAATCGTCGTTCATCAGGAACAACCCCTGCGAGGCGACCATCGTTTGCGGTCGCATCCCGGTCGTCGCGTGAGGGTCCGCAAAGTCGAACGAGTCGAACAGTTCGGGCAAGTCGTTACGAATCACCGGAAGGTAGACGCTGCGGCACGGAAAATCGGTGCGTCGACGGTTCTTGTTCGCGCCCACCGCGGTCGCCTGATCGCCCAGGTACCAGACCGTCGAGTCCATCGGGGCCAGATCCAATTGACCTCCGGCCCAAAGCATCGCGTCGCGCAGGGCTTCGGGCTCGAGTCGGCGACGATTGGCTCTCCACAACAGTCGATTTTCGGGATCGATCACGTGAGAGGAAGCTTCGTGCTGGCTGCTGATCATGAAGCTTCGACTGGTCACGATCTTGCGCACCAGTGACTTGATCGACCAGTCCGCATCGATCAATTCGATGGCCAAGTAATCAAGCAAGTCGGGGTGGCTTGGCGGTTCCCCGGTGCGTCCAAAGTTGTCGACGGTCCGAACCAACCCTTGGCCCATCAGGTGATACCACACGCGATTTGCGATCACCCGCGCCACGACGCGGCCGGCGCCCCGATCGACGTCCGCGAGCCAGCGGGCCAATTCCAGTCTGCCGCTACTGCCATCAGGAATCGCCAATGGTTCGTCGTCGATGACCCGCAGCGTCCCTCGGCGAACGACTTCACCACGGCGATCGAAATGACCGGCCAGGCGAACTGCTTCATCGGCTGGCGAATCAACATCCGTCGGCACCATGGCGCGAGGCGGAATCGGAGGCGGCTTCAATTCGCCCGTCAAACGCTCAATCAGTCTCGTCTGAGCGGCGACACGAACTTCCCTTTCATTCCCTTCGTCGAGGGCCTCCGGGGCCAATGAGTCGGGATGTTTTTCGACTAATTCGGCGAGCGCCGGATCCTCTTCCTTCTTCAAATGCTTCAGCGCTTCCTTGGCCCGCCCCAGCCGCTCTTGAAGCTTCGGCCGACGACGCCAATATTCCTCGTATTGGCGATCCAACTCGTGACCGTCTTCTCCGAGCCCGATCAATTGCTCCATCATGCGCTGCTGACCAAGCATGTAACGAGTTTCGAGCACTTCGGTCGACGTCATGATCCCCGCCATCGCGTAGTAATCGGACGTCGGTACCGGATCGAACTTGTGGTCATGGCAGCGTGCGCAACCGAGCGTCATCCCAAGGAACGTCTTGCCAATCGTATCGAGTTGCTCGTCGGCAACGTCCATCCGCCGCTGACGTGGATCATTGCCAAGCAGCACCTTGGGTCCAATCACCAGGAAACCCGAAGCAATCCGTTGGCGGTCGCGCTGCTGGATCGATTCAAATGGCATCAAGTCACCCGCGATCTGCTGCAACACAAATTGATCAAGCGGAATGTCGACGTTGACCGAGTCGATCACCCAGTTGCGATAGCGCCAAGCTTCGCGGAAAAGAAAGTTCTCATCCAAACCGTTGGAATCGGCGTAGCGGGCCAGGTCCAGCCAGTGCCTGCCCCATCGCTGGCCAAACTCGGGCGAACTGAGCATGGAGTCGACGAGCCTCGGGTAGGCGTTCGGACTCGTGTCGCGTTCGAATTGCTCAACAGCTTCGGCCGATGGAGGCAGTCCCAACAATAAAAACGATAAACGTCGAATCAACGTGCGACGATCGGCATCCTGCGAGGGTGACAGGCCTTCCGCTTCGAGCTTGGCAAGCACAAACGAGTCGATCGCCGAACGAGGCCACCGTGGTGAGGCAACGGGCGGCGGAGTCGGCCGACTTAAAGGGGTGAATGTCCAATGATCGCGACCGGCAATTGGATCCGAGGGTTTCGGTTGCATGCCATCACGAGCTGCGTCGTGAGCGTCGACCGATTGCCTCGGATCGGCCGCACCGCTTTGGACCCAACGTTCCAGCAGGGCGATCTGCCGGGCATCCAACTTGGCTTCGGGCGGCATCTGGATCGCAGGGTCTTCATACCGCACCGCGCGAATCAGCAGACTTGCAGCAGCATCACCCGGTACGATCGCTGGCCCGCTTTGGCCGCCAATCGTCCATCCCGAGCGGCTGTCAAGCAACAGCTCGCCCTCGCGCGCATCGGCCTCAATGGAATGGCACGAATAGCAGTGCTCGATCAGCAGCGGTCGAATATGCTTCTCAAAATACGCCAACTTCTCGCCCGAGACTGCGTCATCAGCAGCGAGCAAGCGAGGAAATAACAGGCACGTGAGCAAAAGCAACGAGCGGAGATGGGTGGGATCGCACATCGAAACCAGTTTATCGTGTGACTCGCCCATTTGCACGCTTCGACGGAACTTGTTGGCGTCTTCAGAAGCTCCGCCGAAAGATGGGGCACCGAGACCCGTCGAGTCGGATTTCTGATCCCGACAAAGGCCCCTAACGTCGGGAGGCCGCTTCGACTTTGACGTGCAGTTCGAGGATCTGGTTGCGAAGCTCCTCGAGCTGCCACTGCAGGTACGAAATGCTCTGTAAAGAACCACCTTGATTGAGTGTTCGCTCAAGATTCAATCGGGCGGCATTGGCGAAAGCCATGGCTCGGTCCAGTTCGAGCCCACTTTGACGATCGTGCTCTTTCTTGTACGACTTCGCTTTCCTTGCCACATCGGCTTCGGCGATATCGAGTGCCGCCTTCGCCGTTCGAACGTAGATCTCGTGCACGTCGGCGTAGTCCGGCCGCATCGCCTGTTTGAGCTGCTCCTCGTCAATCTCGACATGCTTTTGCAAGAAATCAATCGTCCTATCGGAGAAGACATTCGGGATGCGCTTGTTCCATGCCTTGGCTCGCTCCAGGTCGAGCTTGGCTAGCTCCAGATGAGCTCGGGCGTAACGGACCTCAAGACTCTCTTCTTCGGCGCCACGGACTTCCGCAGCGATCCTTTCTCCGGTTCGGGTTTCTTTTTCCTTCGGCGCCGAGGGTGACTGCGCCGGAACGATCGTAGCGGTGCCCAATGCGAAAACCCAGCTAACAATTAAGACGACACCGCGGCGGCTTCGATTTTGGCTAACACTAATCATGACTTCACTCCACAAATGCTGCTGACTAACCGACAATCGGCCGAGCAGTTAGTTTCACAGCAAGCCCCGTGCCGATGCCACAAAAAGTCTTGACGTGACCAAGGCGCGCAAAACCGCACACTTGGTGTGCATCGGTGGCCTCAGTTGATCCGACTAGCTCGTCGGTTTTTGACCGGAAACCGCACAAGTCGACCCAATTCGACCGCGGAGCGGCGTCCGTCATGCGGTCGCGCCCGATGCGGACTCTCCGCGGAGGACCGTACTGGGGACATTGGTAAGCTGAAAAGCATTCCGCATGATCGTCCGGTCACCAATGGAAATGGTGGCGGAAAAGTCGAACAGGTTATCGATGATCTCCTGGAGCACGACTCGGGCCACGAGTGTATCACCCGGCCTGGCAAACCCCCGGAATTTCGCCCGTTTGACTCCCACTAACACTCCTAGCGCGTGGGAGTTGAAATCGGGCTCGTGCGTGTTGTATTCGAACATCGGATTGTAACGAGCGGCAATCAGTACGCCCGCCGACTGGGTACTCATCTCTTGCATCATCGCTCCCGGAAAGATCGGCAGCCCCGGAAAATGGCCCTTGAGAAAATTCTCCTCTCCCGTGAATCTCTTAACCGTCTCCACCACGCGATCATCGATTGAAACGATCCGATCGATCATCAGGTACGGCGACCGATGGTGAAGGTAATCTTCCACATGTTCGAATTCATGATGATAGAAGCGCGTCATCCAGGTCTCTCCAGGCGTCAGAAAAGCGGTTTGTCTAGGTGCAAGCGGGACCGCGCCGCGGATCCAAACATTCCCGTCACTCTTTTGGACCGCGTCAGGCCAGGTGCCGTATTTGGCGATTTGGTTGCGACGGCCGAGAGC
>JARFQX010000455.1 GCA_029287555.1 Rubripirellula sp.
CCCGAGTTCTTCAACGATCGGCCACACGAATGCGGCGGCGCCACCCCGTTTGACCAAGCGTTCGACGAAGTGATAGGGATCAAGGAAGACAGTTACTTGCGGGCGAGTTTCTTCCGCACCGACACACCGCGACATCACCGAGGCGAAGTCGGTGCGGTCAGCCAAAGTGGACTCGTCGCTGCGATCCAGCCAATGATCCAGCACCTTCGAGGCGGTGTCGTGACCGATTCCCAGCACCACGTTGTTACTCCGCTCGAAATACTCGATCTCGGGTCGGCCGGGCCGAGGAGGCAGCAGGCGAACGAGCGTCGTGCCTTCAATCTCCGTCGTCCGACGCACGTATCCCCCACCGGTGATTCGATTCTCAAGTTTCTCGACCAGACCAAGCAGATCGTCGACCTTGTCGCCCGCATCAATCACGAAGACGCCTGCGATGGCGTTCTGTTGACGGCGCTTTCGAGCGATCCGTCGGCGAATCGCTTCCGGTGAATCGTCCTCGATTCCCTCCTCCTGCCGCAGCATCTCTTCTTCACGATCGGAGAGATTGCCCGGCATCGCAGCGGCCGCGACCTGACCACTGGGAATGGCCAACAACTCGTCCAGGCTGAGACCCACGGCCGAACCGAACTGTTCAAACAACTCCGCCATGGTCCGATAAACGTCACTGGCCAGCGGTCTCATCGCGGGATCCGCCAACATCTTGCCAATGGATGAATTGGCCATGTCTTCGCGGTACTGGTCGGCGCTGTCCAGGCGGATGTACGCGAGCGTGTCTTCCGGGAGCAGGTGTGGGGCGCCGGGGGCCTCACCCGTTTCCCCTCGCACCGTTGAAGCAAACAGGCTGAGCCCAAGGGCGACAGGTAAAGCGAGGATGAAACGACTCTTGTGCTCGACTTTCATGGGGGTGACTTCAGCGGAGTAGGGGGGATCCGGTCTGTGCTGGTTGATTCGGGCCAATTGCCATTTTCTTGGCCGAGGAGAAATACTTTACGGGCGCCCGATGAACAAAATTTGCCGAAACGTCGGTGGCATTCGTCAGTTAGAATAGTTGGGATCAGGTCGGTTCGTTGTGCCGCTTGAGCACCGGGCAGTTGCGGGCCCCGATGGACCTGGGAATCCCAGATCGAAAATTCTGCCTCCAACCGATTTTAAGAAACTCGAACGACCGCGGATCAAACATGACGGTTCTTCCGACTCGAATCATTCTCGCATTCACGCTGGCGATCGCCTACTGCACCGCACTGCCCGCCCAGCAAGTTGGTGCTGGGGGCGGGATTACGACGGGGGGTGACACCGGCGCCACGACTGGAGCCGCCGGAGTGGGTACCGGCAGCACGATCGGCCAGCCAACGGCATCCGGTGCAGGCGGTACGATGGATGCCGAGGTTGCCTTTTCGGCCGTCGAGCGGGATGCGACGGTGGGGGCGACCGGTGAGACTGGCTTGGGGTTCAGCGACCTCAGTGCCGCCAATCAAGGTGGCGGCGCGGGCATTGGAGGCTTGGGTGGATTCCGCGGCATTGGCGGAGGCGGCTTTGGCGGACTCGGCGGCTTGGGCAGCCTGTTTGGCGGTCTCAACACGCAGGGCCAGGCAGCCAGGCCAGCGATTCGGACACGTCTGCGATCCAGGGTGCTCCATGAACCGCATCCTCCAGAACGTGTCGAACGGCGGGCGACGCAACGATTCCGGTCCCTGTCGACCCCCATGTCACGCCCCGAAATGCGAGGTGTCAACGTGACGATGGAAGGTCGTCGCGCGGTCCTCACGGGAACGGTCGGCTCGGCACGCGATCACCGGATGAGCGAGATGCTGATGAGGCTTGAACCCGGTGTCAGCGTGATCGAAAACCGGCTGCAGATCGCCGGCGAGAACGGCGTTCAGGTTGGGGGCGAAAGGATCGGCAGTCCTTGAGTCGCAAGCTCGTCATGAGGAACCGCTGGCCCGAATTGTCGGCCACCCAAAATCCAAGGTTTGACAAAGCACTAGTCGTCCAGGTTTCCGAATTGCGCTGGGACGACTCCATAGATGCCTTGGGTAAAGACTTGGCGGATCCAGTTGTTCAAGCGGGTGATCGGCTTGTCGGGCACAATGATCACGTCTCCATCGCGGACCCAGATTTCGTCGCTGGGTGTGGGCCGGCGGCCGTACACCGCGCCCTGCAAGTCAAGCATCGTGGAGACCAGACGCCAATCCTCGGCACGTCGCATCACGACCACCTGACGCATGTTCCCCTCGGGTAGGTGCCCGCCCGCCGACGCGATCGCGCCCAAGACCGTTGTCGGTCCAATGAGTTCCACGCGATTCGGATTTGCCACTTGTCCCAACACGTGGACGTAATGGGGCGCTTGCTGGACCAGCGTTGGTTCGGTCACCAGACCCACCACGATCTCTTCGTAACGGAGGTTGATCTCCCGTTTGAGTTGCCCGAGTGTCAGCCCTTGAACACAGATTTCGCCGATTCCCGGCAGCCGAATTTCCCCCTCGGGCATCACGCGGACTTCAAGCGATTGCGGATTCAGACCGCTCTGACCACCGATCGCGTTTCGAATGTCTTCGGCGAGCGTGTTGGTCTTGACCGGCGTGACGTCAATCGCCGGTTCTTCGTAGTACTTCGAATATAGATCCTCGAGGACTTCACGTAGCTGCGTCACGGTCAGGCCGGCTGCGTGGACTTCACCAAGAAGACGGACGGTGATCGTTCCGTCTGGCTGGATCTTCAAACCGTTCTCGAGCGTTCCCCGGATCAGGTCGGCGTCGGTGAGTGATTCAATCAGCACTTCGTCGCCGGGGGTCAACCGATAGGCTCCTTCGTCCTGCCGGCGCGTGATCAAGTAAATCACACGGAGCACGTCACCGGATCGAAGTCGGTAGTCGCCCAAGTGGGCCAGACGTGCCGGACCGGCATAGCCACCTGGGCCGTAGGCGTTGAACGGCATCGGTCGTATGTCCGCCCAGCGGGGCTCGCCGCCACAACTGCACGCGCAGTCGACGCCCATCATGCACGGCTGACATCCGCCCAGGCAGGGGTACCCGCCGGGAATATTCCGACAGGCGCATTCGGGCGACGTTCCGTCGAGCATTCCTTCGACCTGCAAGGGAATCGGATCTTGTGCTGATGCCGGGGGCGAAGAATCCACCTGCAATGCGGCGACGCCGATCAGGGCCAACACGTAAAAAACCGTTGAGGCGAGTCTCATGGGCTCTCTTCCCGGTAGCATTGACAGCGCGATCCGATCGGGCCGCGCAAATGTGGGCTTGGATGGGACTTCCATTACCAAACCTGTCTGAATGAACGAAACAAGCGACGCATCCATCCTGGCTTCTCTTCCTCGCCGACGTTCGATTCCGGTTCCGAAAGGCTCGTTCTTGCTGCGGTCTGCGAGGTGGTCGAATTTGCGAGCCTTGTGCTAGCCGGCGAGGCTTCGACGCGGCGCTCCATGCGATCCGCTGAATTGGCCGATTTGGAATTGCCCGGATTGGAATTGACGGGTTTGGAGATCTTGGCGAATGCCTCCGGTGTGAGTTCCACAATTTCGGGAATGCGGGGCGTCGATCGCGGGCCGCCGAAAGCAAGACTTCCTTCGGGATCACCACTCAATCCGCCACCGGCCAGACGCGACTGGCCATGCAGTTGGCTTTGAAGCTGACTCAGCAAGGGTTCGGCTTGTTCGGGGCGCCCGGAACGCTGCAACAACTGAACCAACGCCGCGGTTGTCTGGGGATCGTCTTTTATCGCCAGGGAGTGTTCCAGCGCCCAACGTGCTTCCTCGAACAGTCCCAAATCGGCCAAGTGCATGCCGAGCCGAGTGGCGAGGCTGGCATTGTCGGGTTGGCCCTGCAGCGCAGCCCTGCGCAAACATAGCGCCGTTGCACTGGGGAGCGTCTTGGGGTCGGCGCGATGCAAATAGATGGCCGCTAACAAGTCCATCGCCGTGGCGGCTTCGACGCTCTGGCGAGCGACCGGAGCGAGTAAGACGCGGGCGTGATCGAGGTACCGGTCCGACGCATCCGTGGCGGTAATCCCCGTCAATGGCTCGTCGTCAAGCAGATCTGTCTGGTGCGAAATGGCCATGCGATGAATCGCTTCGGCATCGAGCGGTCCGAACACCCCCGAGAAGTCACGTGCTTCACGCATCGCATCGCGCGCCATTTGCAATCGCTTAAGCGCCGTGGGCGAGGGGTGCTCACCCCGTTCACGTGCCGATAGATCGACCGACTCGGCAGCCCAGCGGATGGCGTCCCATGCGGATGTCTCGGCGCTTAGCCAAGCGTTGATCTTGAATTCGTGGTTCGCCTGGACGACCAAGCGGCGAGCCACTTCCGTCGAGGCGGTCGATGATGTGGAACGGAGCCAACGTGACGGAGCGCTTTTCTTTGCCTCTTCCTCAGCCGCAAACCAGGAGTCGACGAGGGCATCAAATTCGGCCGAGCATGTTTGCACGCCGCCGATTTCCTGCGACGTCGGTTTCCCGTCGGCGCGTCGGCTTGCCTCGGCAATCCACGCTGTTGTTTCCTTGGAAAACGGTTGTTCCTGGTTGTCGACCACCGTGGGCAGTCTTTTCGGCTCGAGTCGCAGCGGCACTCGCGACGGGTGCTCGGCATGAACCGTGGCGGAATACGGCGCAACGGTTGCCGCCGAAGCCATGACCACCGTTGCCACGCTGAGGGCTCGTCGGAGGGAAGATCGTTTCCAAGCAGTTGAATCAAGCATGCTCACGCTTTCGTCTCGGCGCGAAGGGGGGACCACAACGACGGGCCCACGTCCTACAAATCGGATCATCCTCGCAACGATCCCTGCTAATCCCAACCGCGCGCTTCGTTCGAACCATGCCGCGACGAATCATCCGTCAGAACCGTTAAAGCTTCGCAGGTGTGGCGTGAATGCTTGCATTTGTTCGAGCCGTCATCCACCTCGAATCGGGATTCACCACTTCGACTTTCGTCGGGAAACGCAGGACCGCTCGGGAAACGCAGGACCGCTCGGGAAGCGCAGAACCGGTTGGGAAGCGCAGAACAGGGACCTACAGCAAGTGAGTCCAAATCCCTTTGTGAAGCATGATCGGATTGACTGGCCACGTTTGTGGGGGTTTTATACCCTTTTGAATAGATCGCACCGCGAAACGCTTCCCTTGCAAATGATTAGCAAAAAAGCCTCGACTCGGTCGGAGCCTCCTCACCACGTTCTCGTTAGAAGTAATCCGATTTCGGTTGACTTCGTTCTCGATGTGATCGAACGCCTCGACGCTTCGATCTCAGGAGATCGTCCAGAAGTTGAAGAGCAGCATCGCTTTCTGGATCGTGTTCCGATGGTTGATGCTACCAACGCCTTTACGGGAGCGTTTCTACAGCCTGTTTCTCTTGGAAATTTTTCCGATGACAGTGATGGGGACGTGGGTCTTGTGCGCTACAGCGAGTGGCTGAACACTCCAAGCGAACTGGCGATGGAAATCGGAAAGTCGATCGATGAGGTGACCCAGTGGATCAGTCGGGGATGTTCGTTGTGGTCCACCATTACGTATTCGGTTTCGGATGCCCTGTTCCTGGGCATCGAGAGGTCCAACAAGTCCAAGCATTGGAAGGTCTTCACCCACTATTTCAATCAATCGATCCAACGAGGAGAGGTTTCAGCGTCCACTCAGAAACAGAGGTTCGATCAGTTAATCCAGTGCTTGGGCATACCCTTTGATCAGAAGGAATACCGTCTTGAGATCGTTGACGGATACCTGGTCTATGACGGCGGTCCGAATGCTCGAGTAACGCTCCGGGACATTTTTTTCGGGATCGGTGACCCTCGCACGCACCAGCGACTCGAGATGCAGTTGCTTGATGACGAAACGCCCCTGTTGGTGCAAGGATTAACGTCCTATTTCAGTCAGGTGGCAATCGCAGGGCGGGCGGTCAATCGTATGGGCGCCTACCGAGAAAACTATGAGGATTGGCGAAGTTCGTTCGCGCATCGGGATGGGTTTTACGAGTATCTTTACGTTGGCGTACTCGCCGATGCGGTTATCGCCTACCTCACCGATGCGTCGTCCAAGCCACCGGTCGGTTTCGTCCCATTTGCTAACTACCGGGTGACCGGACCATCGCGTGGATCCGTGACTCTCTCTCTGGAATTCAGCAGCGATGAGGCGAGATTCTGGATCTCCGGCGGCGAATCCCTTGCCGAGGAGGGCATGATGCACTTTCTTGAAGCGACTGACTTGTTGCAGTTTACAGATGAGTCATGTGTTGTCTTTCGGTAAATCTCGAGATCACGCCCGACACCCGTGGCAACTAAGTTGCGATGGAAACGTGCGACTGAACGGGCACTGTCGTGGCCGGAATCACTGGCCGTTTTTGATTGCGAAAGGTCTGTGACCCGCCTTGAACTGATTCGGTTTCTCGTTGTTTTCCTCATCGCGGCTTCATCGCCCGCTCGGAATTCGAGGAATCGCTAGACTGAATGAATACCAGTTCCGGGGCCAGCGTCAATCAGGATCGGTTGCGATCTCCGCCCGTTGTTGCCAGAAATTTCGGGCGGCCCGCACGTACCGAACGTGGCGTCGCAACTCTTGTGGGGGCAATCGCTTGAGTTGCTGCTCGTAATCACCGAGCCAAGTCTGAAAGAACTCGACCGCTGCCTTGGTGACTCTCGGCTGCCCGGAGAACTCGATGTACCATGGGGCGGTCATGGCTGCACGAAAGTGGTCCTCGAATAGCGTCACGACTCGAATCGTCACCCAGCCGCTCTGGCGCGCGTGAATCGGCGGAATCACGCCGCCTGCTTTCGCAAATTCATCGAGACGCGCGCTGTAGTGCACCTTGCCGTTGTGCATCACTTCGAGGTAGTCAACCGGATCACGCACCGTCAGATTTAACTCGGGCTGCAAAATGAGCTCCTCCGAGCCATTCCCGCGAAACACGTGTCCGGGAATTTCTCCCGCCAGTTTTGGACATAGCAATGGGCCATTGGTGGCGACGCTCTTACCCTGCCAAGCGGCTTGCCACCACTGCTGAGCGGAATCGACGGGTTTGACATCGAGCGGTTTGTCCGATCCTTCGTGGGTGGAGGATTCCGCGACGTACAGGCGGTTGTATCCGACCGGTGATCGGCCGGCATCGTTGCCGCTGCCGGCCAACGGGGGGATACGCAATCCGGCCTCGAGCATGTTCCAGTAGATCCGTTCGGCAAAGCGGCCGATCGACTTTCCGTCACCAAGGCTTGCGCCCCGCGGTCCTCGTCCATGGCGGACCGACAGCTGTTGGCGATCAAGCCGTAGCCAATCTCCGAGCAGAAAGAACCCGTCGATCCGCTCGCTGGCTAACCAGACCGGCAAGGCCCACGCAAACGGATTCTCGACGGCCACCCGCGCCCCTTCCACCCGGTCGCTGGCGATCAACCATTCCACCGGCAGTAACGCTCCACCTGCTGCCTCATCCTGCTCCGCGAAACCCTCGCTTTCATTCATGCCGTAGAAGACCAAACCATCGACGTGGCGAGCGTCTTCGCGGATCCAGATTGGTTCATGACCGAGTGGTTCGTCTGGATCGCGGCCCGGGATTGGTTTGGCACCGACGTGACCGAGCGTGGCTGCCAGGTGCAGGTCTTCCGATGCCATCCGCAGTGGCAAACTGGCTGCGGAGGGGGAAACGCAGCAATCACCGCTCGTCCAGCCTCGCTGCAACATGTCGACCATTCTCGGCAGATCGACCGTGTGCGCGTCGAGGCTGGTGCGTTCCAGCGCGAAGGTACCGGTGACGATGCGGTACTCCGGTCCGCGAATCATGCGAAACTGGTAGGCGGCGTCCGGAAGGGAAAGTTCGAGTTCGCGGTCCAAGACGACGCCGATTCCGGCGGGCACGGCTTTTCGAACCGGCAACCGCCGTGACGGCGAGTCGGCGCGGACGAGTTCCATTCGGGTAATGGTGGCTTGACCATCGGCTTCCTCTCGCGCTCCCACCGTCAGCGATCCCCCGGCGGACCAGCCGAGCGGTGCGGGAGTCAACAGAAGCAAGATCAGACCGAGAGGTGGCGTCCGCATGTCTGGCCCACCGGTTACCACTGGTCAGGGATGCGAAGACTCTTGCAGGACCCGCGTCGGAATCGCCACGTGGTGCCGAATCCTACCCAATAGCTTTCAACCGATGCGGTGGTTAGCCCAAAGGTTTCGGTTTCCTCGAACATACCGCCTGCGAACACGTCGAAATCCACGCCGGGAAGAATCTCCTTCACCCCGATACCAAAACTGATGCGATTTCGATTGATGTTGGGGAACAACGCTTGAATGTAGTTGGCCGCGGGCGTCGGATTAATGACGCCACCGATATCTTGCAGCACGATGTTACGCGATGCGTTTTCCGCAAAGGTGTATCCCATTCGCAGGTTGATCCCACGTCGCGTCGTGTACTGCATGCCGGTTTGAACGGCGAATTGGTCTTCCCACAACGCTCCGAACAGATCCGTGTCTTCCCACCGATAGTAAAGCAGGTCGAGACCCAGCAAGAGTCGACCACCCATCAAGGATCGGTCTGCGATCCCGATACCGTAGTGCTCCGGCAGGGACACCCTCACGTCCTGAAAGGGAGCGTTGAGGGTTGCCGGTCGGAAG
>JARFQX010000473.1 GCA_029287555.1 Rubripirellula sp.
GGGCAAGATTTGCCAGCGGGCAAGATTTGCCAGCGGGCCGGGGATTATCCGACCTGAGCCGCGGCTGCGGCGAAGAGGCCCCCGGCGATGCCTCCCAAAACGATGCAGGCGGCTAGATACCGCCAGGTTTCTTTCCAGTTCTTGGCCACGTGGTATATCGCGTACAGCGGAATCAGCAGCGTCATCAATCCGCGTCCGATGCTCTGCTTGAACGCGTGGACCACGATCATGATGAAGGCTCCCAGCGAAACCAAGTAGAAACCGGCGCCCGAAAGGGCGAGGAACAGGGCCATCGGATTGGGTGGGGCAGCCTCATCGACGCGCCTTGAGGCATTGACCACCAAGACCGCAATCGTCAATCCGCTGCCGATCATAAATAGTACCAAGGCCAATGCCCACCAAGGCATGCCGCCGCCGGAGAGCAGTTTGTCCTGCATCGCCTTGTCCTTGACCATATCGTCGGCCGCCTTCTGCAGCGCCAAGGTGCCGTGATCAATGTCGACGCCAGCGGTCTTGTGCGCATCGAGCCGTGTTCCGGTTTCTTTGTTGTAACCGCACGTGGTGCAAAGCACGGCCGACGCGGGCATCGGCGTGCGGCAAGCCGGGCAGACGGCTTCCACCGTTTCGGTGAAACCCTCTTCTTCGAACAGGTCGTCCATCCGACCAACATCGGGGGCGAACGAGGGAGGCGGGACCGATGGCGCAGCGGCAGTCGCCGGGCTCCGACCCGCACCACCGCCGGCCGGGACCTTGATCGTCTTGCCACAACCCGGGCATTTCACCGCTTTGCCGGCGGCGCTATCGGGAATCTTCAGGGCTTTACCGCACTGGCAACGAATTTGAATCGGCATGACAAGTGGGATCCGAAGGATCAGACAGGAGGACCGGACAGCCTACAGTCTAGCCGGAGCGTGCCGGTTTGTGAGCACGTCTTCTTGCCCTGACGATCGACCGGCGACCAGAGCCGTTCTAGTTCAGCGGCGAGCGAGGCGTTACGCTGACAGCATGAACTTTCTCTCCCACGCGGTTCCCTATCTCGATTCTCCGCTGCTGGCCGTTTCCACTGGTATTCCCGACTGGCTTCGCGTCATCGATCGCAAGAATCGGGCGCGCGGTCGCCTCGCAAGGGAATTCTTGAACAGCGATGATGCGGACTTGCGCGCCGTGGCCGGCGGGATCATCCGTCATATTGAAGACGACCAATGGTTTCACGGCACCGAAGCCTTCGTCGACACGAATATGCGACTGGCCGTCGAGCTCCGCGAGTGGCTGCCCGGGGATGCGGGATTCCGGCCCACCTTTGTCGGTCATATTTTGATCGAGATGCTCCTGGACTCCTTCTGGATCCGCGATGATCGCGGGATCGCCGATCGCTACTACGGGGCGGTTGACGGAGTACGATTCGAAACGATTGAGCGCTGCGTCAACACGATCACGGGCAAGCCAACCGACAGGCTGCCCGAGGTGATCAAGCGGTTTGCCGAGGCCCGGTTCTTGTACGACTATCTGGACTACGACAAACTCTTGGTGCGATTGAACCAAGTGGTCAAGCGAGTCGGGTTGACGCCCTTGCCGGAAGAGCTGCGAGATTGGCTTCCCCGAGCCAAGAAGCTGGTAGAATCTCGACGGCGAGAGCTGCTGCTTCCACCCAGCGATCATCGTCCCTTCCCTTTTTCCTGAGCCCAATAAAGAGAAATTGCTTGCGATGAGATACGGAATGAATCTGCTGCTTTGGACCGGCGAGGTGACCGAAGAGATGTTGCCGGTGTGCCAGAAATTGAAGGATGCGGGGTTCGACGGCGTGGAATTGCCGATGTTCAATCTCGATCTCGATTACGCGGCGCTGGGTAAACAGCTTGATGCCATCGGGTTGGCCCGAACGGCGGTGACGATCCGCAACGAAGAGGATAATCCGATCTCTCCGGATCCCTCGATTCGCGATAAGGGGATCGAGGCGACGAAGAAGACGCTCGACTGCTGCGCGGCGCTCGGTGCCGAAACGCTGGTCGGTCCTTACCACTCGGCAATCGGCTACTTCAGCGGCGCCGGACCGACAGCGGATGAATGGAAGTGGGGCGTGGAAAGCATGCGGGAGGTGGCCGAGTACGCCGGTTCGGTCGGTGTGCGTTTGGGAGTCGAGGCCCTGAATCGATTCGAATGTTATCTGCTCAACACGCATGGGGACTCAAGTCGTTTCGTACGCGACGTCGATCACCCATCGTGCGGAATGATGTATGACACATTCCACGCCAACATCGAAGAGAAATCGATCACCGAAGCGGTCAAAGCGGGGGGCGACAAACTGGTGCACATCCACATCAGCGAAAACGACCGCAGCACGCCTGGAGCCGGCGGCGTGAACTGGGATGAGACCTTCGACGCGATCGTCAGCAGCGGCTACGACGGGTGGCTGGTGATCGAGGCATTCGGTTTGGCGCTTCCCGAGATTGCCGCGGCTACAAAAATCTGGCGACGCATGTTTGAGGATGAGATCACGTTGGCCACCGACGGGCTCCGCTTCATGAAATCCGAAGTAGACAAAAGGGCGTGATCGTAATTCGATTCGCAACCTGACCACGTCACGCCGTAAGCCAGAGCATTTGCTCTGGCTTTTTTCGTTTGCAAGCCATGCTGCTAGCGGACCCGTTGACAAAGGAAAACGAAGCAAAAGCATCGCATGCGCATCGTGTACAAATTGACGAATGAATCAGTCAGAAAACCGCTTCCGTGTATTCTGATGCACGCTTTTCACAAACTGTTCTCGAGGCAGAAATCGAGACTCACAAGAAAGCTTCGACCTATTTCAGCTGAGTTTCGAGAATCGGCCAGCTGTCAATAAGAACACCCCGTGCCGCGTAGCAGACCGGCACGGAACAAGTGAATTACACCAACGACACGGTTAAAAAATGAACCTACCTGCCGCTATCTCAAGCAAGGACGGTTTCGATTCTGCGAGCGGCCGGGGGCATTCTGTCGCCACAATCACAATCGACCGGGCTGTGACCGGCCCCCACTGCTCACGCCCAAACAAATCCAAGTCAATCGTTCCAGCTCAACCGACGTAACATACGTCCCATTGATCGGGCGAATCGCCCCCTACTCGCGGTAATACAGATTAGTGATCGGCCAGACTTTTGCAGTAGGTGAAACACACCGACGCGCCCAGCAGGAATTGCTACGTGACTTGGGTTGGCCCACGGCGTTTGGTCAAGCTAGCCGTTCCCAAGGGGCAGGCCGCTCTCTCGCGGATCCTCGTTGTTTTCTTGATGCTCTTTGCCGTCTTCTTGCGCCTCCTCCACTGGTCATAGGGCTCCAACCAAAGCATGAATCCGCGTTTTACTCCTTCGGCATGCCACCAGTACAAGCGAATCCTCTCATTGGGCTCGTATTCGCGCTGCCCGGTGCCCAAACCCATCCAACTTTCTGTTGTAGACGTAAGAGCGACCCAAGAATGGGAGGACTGAAAGTCGATGACAAGGTCGGAATTAGCGGCGACCAGCACTCGCAGTTTTTGTCCATTCTTCAATACGACGCATGAAACCACCGCGCCAGGTCGCCAACCATCGAGTGCGATCGTTTCGGATGGCGTGAGGTCTTCGATGGCTGGATAAGCATAGTTCTTGGGATTATCTACTTCGCTGAGGTGCAACGCGTATCTGACTCCGTCAGCAGGTACGATTCGGAACGATTCTGCCCCGTGCCGACCGGTAGCTGAAGCGATTCGATAGTCCTTGTTGATGAAGCGTCTGACGCACGTCTTACTGGAATTCGCGCTGTCAATGATCCCGTACTCGCTGCGGATATGCCCCAATTCCGAGTGGATTGCTGTCGTTTCCCGCCATGCAAGAAAGTTGGAGAGTACTAATGCCACAATCGTCACAACGAATAAGACCGTAGAGAGAGAATAGGACTTCATAGCCGCAACGACTGAGGGTGCCTGAGTTGTACGCAGAAAGCCGCAAAACCTATCAACAGTAAACCGAGGATTCAAATCGCGAAAGTTGTTCCTCCAACGGCCAGGCGTCACTGACGGCTTGGCTGTTCGGCCCTTACTCCGTTTTGCGTATCGGTCGACAACATCGGAAGCTTGAAAGGTGCGATCGTGGCCTTAACAGCCTCGGCGTGTGGGGCTGCGAGCGTCTGGAGGGTTCATCGCCCAGCGCGCCGTAGCAAAATCGCGCCGATGCAGTCTTCTCAAGTTTTTGGACCAGAATTCGGGGAAACGGTGCCGAAGTCTCGACCGAATGAAAACGTGTGGTGGCTGTCCAGCCACCAGTCGCAAGCGATAGTGTCGCTCTTCCTCAGCAAACTGTTTCTGTTCGTAACTCGGCTCGATGCCTTTCTGCTCGGGAAACAGCCAAATCTGATAGAGATGAACGGGCTCATCACTCGACGGATTGAACTCGCTGTGGGTGATTCCTGTCCCGGCTGACATTCGCTGGAACTCA
>JARFQX010000523.1 GCA_029287555.1 Rubripirellula sp.
GGTATGGAATCGGCCTTTGTTTGAGATTCGCCCGGTCACATTTCGTGCTGTCGGTTGCATCGCTCTCCGCGCCGTAGCGGAATCGCCTCGGCGCACACTTCGTGAAAATCGCACTCGGTTTTTGGGAAGTGTGCAGCCAAACGCCGAAACTTGCAGGTGTGTTCACCGAAGCGGGGAAGCAGAAGTTCTTCGAGAGGGTGGATGGTCCAACCGAAGCAGCGAAACGGGTGAGTGATCAGCTTGCTTTAGGGTTAGGCACACGCCGTTAATCTCGGCGATCCTCGGCCAATTGGTGCCAATTGGTCGCGGCTAGTCAAACAGAAACTCGATTGTGAAACGTAGTTCCCACTCGGGGTCTTTGGGCTTGCGGGCCACGTAGTCGAAGGCCTGCATTTGAAATCCCATCTGTTGACCATGTACCTCGAAGAGTTTTCGTAGTCCGCCACCGATGGGCACGGTCCAATCGTCTCCAGCTTTCGCGTCCCATGAGTGGCTCAGTCCGAGGGGAATGTACACGGCGTGCAGTTTCTCCGTCAGCTCGTAGATGATGAACGGTTTGCCGTTCAATTGATTGACTTGCTTGACGGAACGATCTCGGCCAAACCCCCACGACTGCCAGAGAAAGAACCCCAGGGTCATGCGTTCACATTCAGTGCTGAAGTGGGCACCGGGGCCAACGGTGTATTGTTCCGAGCCAAGCAGCGAGCTGGTGGCAGTTGGAAATGTCCAGACCGTCCCCAATCCCAGATGTGTCGCCTTCTCGTGCGCGCCACGTGGCGAGAAGAAGAAACCGGAGAGAATGTCGCCGAATCCTTGCGAGCGAACGTCTTGCAGTCCCGGTAACCCCGTACTCGGATTCTGCGGACCGACTCGGATCGTGCCGGGAAGATCAGCCACGTTCAAAATGGTGCGGTTTTCCATTTCGAGCCACCCGAGATCGGTCATCGAGGCAAACTCAAACTCGTTGTAGGTCGCACTCTGATCCTTCAGGTAAGAAAACGTCGGGTAGATGTTGAACTCCGTCAGTTTGAATCGCGAGCAGCAGTCCCCTCGGCGGCCACTGAATCCATCGCACCCGTCGCAATCCTCGAGCGCATCACATTGCGCGCGGTCTTCGCACGGCAGCAGCGACTCGGCAAATCGGTGAACACCAATCAACCCGCCCTCGGCAAACGTCACTGGCGAAACAGCGACCGTGAGAGCTATGAATAGGAAAAGGCTAAACCCAGTTCGAACGATCACCAGCGTGCTTCCTTGCGTGTGAATTCTCAGTCCGCCTGCAAAAGCGAAATGCTGAACTTGATTCCCCATTCCGGAGCCGGTCCCTGGCGGAGTCCGTCCGGCGTGTAGGCGCCCGTCACGAATGTATTGAATTGCTGACCACACATTTTGTGAACTTTGCCCAGCCGAAGTTGCAGCGGCATGTCGAAGCCGCCAGTCTCCGTATTGAACCGCCACAGGTCATCGCCCCAACCGGTGTACCAGCCCTCACCCAATTGCTTGACAATCAGCGGCTGAAAAAGAAGCGACTTCGTGCCTCGACCATCGAGCGGGAAGTTGTAGACGCCCAACACGCCGAATTGCCAAGTCTCAATCGAAGTATTGACCACGGCGAAGGTCGGCGAGAATTTCCAGCTTCTCTCACCCAGTTCGCGGCGGGTCGCGGTGGGCGCGACAAAACCCGGTCCGATGCCCCACGAGCCCCAATCAGTTGGGTGGTTGAAGATGCTGATGAAGACCAGATCCGCCAGACCGGATTCCCGGCCGAGGTTTCCGGTGAAGTCGCCTCCGTTGGGAGGACCAACCGGCGTGCTTCCAATCGGGTCTGCGGTTGTGGAGACCGAAAGGGTCGTCCGTGTGATCCAGCTCGGAAAGAAGTCGATCCCGGTCTCGAATGGCTTGACCATCAGCAATCCCAGGTTGTGGGCGAATCCGTCGGCTTCATAGGTACTGGGGATGAACGTATTCTGGACCTGATATTGGGTGATGCTCGCGGTTGGATTCGTCGCGTCGGCAGCGGACGCTCCACCGCCGCCTGAATTTCCATTCGCGGAACTCCCACCGCCAGCCTCGCCTTGCGAGCCCCGGCCCATCTGGCACTTCAAGCATTGACAGCGGCCTTGCGAGTGTCCGGTTTGGTGAACCCACTGATGCTCATTGGCTTCGAGGGCACTGGCGAAACCGGTGTCGCGATTGAGCAACTGGCGAGCGACCGTGTCCTGATAAAGGGCACTGTACTTGGTTGACTCGTCAGACCTGGCGACGCTGGTCGCCAAGAAGAGCAGGAAGAAAACTGCCAATCCATTTCGTCCGAACACGCCCATCTCCTCCGTGAATCCGTTCAATATCCGTCATGTCTTTCATCGGTCCTAGCTTGAGGCAGATCGCGAACGCATGAAGTCCGCCGGCAAAATGCTCGCAATCACCACAGGCCGTGAAGAAATCCAATACTCCTTACTAGAATAATCAGCAGACCTGATACGACACCGCAACGCCCGATGCCCCGGCATGAATCACTTCGTCACCGCTCAGTACATGGCCGCAGCTGCTTTTTGGACGGTGGCGATGATCCATGGATTGATCTGGCTACGCACACGCGACGAGATCGTTCATCTCGTGTTTGCACTGGCGGCCGCTGCGGCTGGCGCAGGAGCGGTAACCGAAGCAGCGATGTATCAATCGAGCGACCTGGAAACGATGGCCGCTTCGCTGCGTTGGTATGTTGCCGCTTCCGGCTTCATTGCGATTTGTGCGTTGTGCTTCATCGCGTCGTACGCCGGCGTTGGTCGTTTCGGCAGATGGTTGGCCGCGGGGCTGACTGTGGCGCTGGTAGGGGCAATGATTATCAACCACTTTTCACCAGCCAGTTTTCTGTACACCGAATTGGTCGGACTGCGAGAAGTCGTGTTGCCCTGGGGCGATCGAATTTGGCTAGCTGTTGGTGAAGTCAACCCGATACGCCTGGTCAACGAAATTGCGCTACTGGGCATCCTGTTGGTTGTCGCTGACGGCTGCTACCAGCTTTCTCGAAGGGGCCAACGGGGACGTGCGATCGTCTTTGGTGCGTCGGTCGTGCTGTTCTTCGTCTTGTTCGCGACCCATGCGTTCCTGGTCGATACAGGACGTCTAGATTCGCCCTACCTGACAACGTTTGGGTTTCTCGTGCTCGTCGCCTTAACCAGTTACGACATCGCCGGCGATGTGATGCGGAAGTCGATCCTGTCATCCGAGCTACGTCAGTTGGAAAGCGACCTCCGCACTGCCGTCGCAGACGAGCGAAATCGTATCGCCGGCGAATTGCACGATAGTGTCACACAGACTCTGTTCTCGACGTCTGCGATCGCCGACGCACTGCCGGAGGTCTGGCGCCGCAATCCCGAGGAAGCGAAGCGGGGGCTGGAAGACCTAAGGCAACTCACCAAAGGCGCCCTGGCGGAAATGCGGTCCTTGCTTCTGGAGCTGCATCCAGCCACGCTGGTAGAGACAGACCTCGGCGACTTGCTCCAACAATTGGCCGAAGCAACCACCGCCCGTACGCGCGTTCCCGTGAGCGTGCAGGTCGACGGCGCGATGAAGTTTCCCGATCACGTGCACATATCGATGTATCGAATGGCTCAGGAATCGCTCAACAACGTGCTCAAGCATGCGGCGGCAACCAAAGTAGAATTGCATCTCGATTGTCGTGGGCCACAAGCAGTGCTCCAAATCAGCGATGATGGCTGCGGATTCGACGTTGACGATCATACTGCGGGGATGGGGCTGCGGTTGATGCAACAGCGAGCGGACTCCATTGGAGCCGAGTGGAAGATTGACTCGGAGCCCAACGCTGGCACAACGATTACCATCGCGTGGAACTCACGTTCTCGAGTGAACGCATGAGCGCAGATTTCAACGTCATTCGCGTTGCGTCGGTGGATGATCACGACATCATGCGCGGCGGTATCCGGTTTGTCCTGATGGCATTCGATGATCTGGAAATGGTCGGTGACGCTCGGCGCGGCGAAGATGCCGTAAAGATGTGTCAGGACTTACAACCCGATGTTGTCCTGGTCGACATGAAGATGCTGGGCTTGGATGGAATTGAGACGACGACGGCGATCAAGAGCGCATGCCCGGATGTGCAGGTGCTGATCTTGACCAGTTTCCATGACGCTGACCTCGTTCGTCGAGCCATGAAGGCTGGCGCAGTGGGTTACTTGCTGAAGGATGCGGACAAGGAGGAATTAGCTGGCGCGATTCGCGCAGCAAAAGCTGGGCAAACGACGATCTCATCCCGGGCAGCCAGGGCGCTCGCCGAAGAGGCATCAGATCCGGGCATCGAACTGACGGAACGAGAACGAGAGGTGCTGGCGCTATTGGTCAAGGGCATGAGCAACAAACAGATCGCCGATCAATTGAGCCGCAGTCCTTTCACCATCCGCCACCACGTCAGCCAGTTGATCAAACGGCTGGGTGCTGCCAATCGAGCTGAGGTGGCAGCGATCGCCGTGCAGCGCCGGTTGATTTAGCGGACCTCTCCGTTCTCGGAGCGGGAACCGCCAGAACTCGAATAGTACATCTGTACTATGCAAAAACGGTGCGATCGTCGCAGTTGAGTCTGCCTGGCACACGGCTAAAACGGTGGGTTGGGTCTTCACCCCGCCAATCGTACCCTTTTTCTCACGGCGAGAAATGCAAATCGTGGTTGCCTCCTCGGACTCTTCGACGCGCAAGGCCATCGGCCTGCTGATCGACGCGCAGTCCGACTTGGAAATGGCCGGACAGGTCGCTGACATCGCCGATCTCCTGCTCCGAGTCAAACGGGGCCAGCCCGATTTAATTGTGCTGGATTGGGAAACGCTTGGAACGCGAATTGAAACACTGCAAGAGCTTCTCGGACTGTTCCACCAACCACCGGCGATCGTCGCGCTCAGTGTTCATGAGCGGGCGCGCAACACCGCATTCGACTCCGGTGTTGCGGGCTTTGCCTACAAGGGTGATCCGCCCGAGGGTTTGCTGACTGCGATTCGCAGTGCTCGACCAGGGGAGATTTGCCGGCGGCAAGCTGACGACGCCGTTCCGAGAAACCAAGCGGCGAGTGACAAGACGAAAACAATCCAATCGAGCTTGAGAAAACCATGAGAAGATGGAGTCATATCACTGCAACCCTCCTGGTCGTGTTACTCAGCCGTACCGGTTTGGCGAATCCGACGGGCAACACAAAAGCGGAAGTTGCCAAGCGTGTTGCTTCGTACGTCGAGGCTTTCAACCGCCGAGATGTCGCAGCGGCTGCCGAACACTGGTCCGATCGGGGCGAGTACGTGCTGGCCGGCGGCGTTCCGATTGTTGGTCGCGAGGCGATCGCTGAGGCGTTGAAAAAGCTGTTGACCACCGACGAGCAGTTTCAACTCACGGTCAGCAACCAGAAATACCGCGTGGTTTCCGACGATGTTGTCATCGAAGAAGGAACCGCGACACTCATTTCCGAAAAGCACGGAACGGAAACTGCCAACTATCTCGCCGTGCACGCCAAACAGAAGGGCATCTGGTATCGAGATACCGTTCGCGAGATGACGGTCAGCACCCAGCCCTCGTCGCTGCCTGACCCTGAGGCCATGAAATCCCTGGTGGGAAGTTGGAAATACGATTCCGACAGTCTGACGATGACTGTCACCGCCGACTGGCAGCACGAAAGGAATTTCGTTGCACGTTCGTTCTGGCTTCAGGACGGTCATGGCCAAACGGTGACGGCGACCGAGTTCATCGGCTGGGACCCCGCAGCACAAACCGTTCGCTCGTGGAGCTTCGATTCGCAAGGCGGTTTCGAGCATGCCGTTTGGCATCGTGATGGCGACCGCTGGTTGATCAAAGCGGATGCTGTCCTGCCGGCCGGCGTTACGGCCACCGAACAACGAAGCCTATCGATCGACTCCGACGGAAACCTGCGTAGTCAATGCCTCGAGCAACAGGTTGGCGGTCGCCTGATGCCAGGCTCTGATCCCATCACGCTTGTGCGTCAAACGTCGAACCCGATTGCGAACGAATGAAGCCACGTTGGAAGCATCTCTATGAAGACTAAAAGAACTGCCGCGGTTTCGATCGCGATTTGCGTGATGTTTGTCAGCGGGACACCCGGCTATGCCCAGCTGTTTGGGGGTGGCGGACTGCTTGGAGGTGGCGGACTTGGCGGCGGTGGGCTGCTTGGCGGTGGCGGCGGACTGGGAGGAGGCTTTGGCGGCGGTCCCATGATTGGCGGAGGGCCTCCCGTCGGCGGTGGTGGCTTCGGCGGTGGTGGCTTCGGCGGTGGCCGACCGATCATCGGCGGTGCTGCCCCGATCGTGCGTCCGTCCATGCCAATCGCACAACCGAGACCAGCGTTCCCCTCCGCGACCCCGGCGCCCATTTGGGGTGGCGGCAATGGACCGCTGGCTGGCGGCGGACGACCGATCGCTAACCTTCCGAGTCTTTCGCCGGGAATCGGTAATCGTCCTGTTGCCGACCGACCCATGGCTGGCAACCTGCCAAGCATCGATCGGCCGATTGGTGGAGACAGGCCCCTGTTGGGTAACCGGCCTGTCGCCGGAAATCTGCCAGATGGCCCAGGCCGACCGATTCTTGATCGCCCAGCATTACCGGGCAGTAGTTTGACTCCCTCACGCCCCGTCGATCGCAATCGACTCAACGACTTCCTCGATAACAAGCCGGTTGCCAGCCGGCTACCGGATCGCCCGCTGCCCAATGATCGGCCGGCGCTGGATCGTTTGCCCGATGATGGGCCGATTCTTGACGCTCCGCCGATCGGCGATCGACCGATTGTGAATCAGCCGATCATGCCCAGCTTGGGCGAGGCCGTGCTTGGTGACGAGGTACGCAAGGAGATCGTCAGCCGGCGCATTGAGCGGGCAGTCCATGTCCGCGACCGAATTCGTCAGCTGTACTACAGTCGCAATCACCCTTTCGTCTACTGGTGGCACTACATGTGGACCAGGCATCCGGTCTGGTCTTGGTGGCGCGTATCGTCGCCATATCGCTGGGCGAGTTGCTCATCGGTGACGTCATGGTGCGGATACAGTAGCTCGTATTCTCAGCCGGTCGCTTACGAGTACACCGACCAAGGTGTTTACGCCAATGGCAAGGAAGTCGTCGTCAACGACGAATACTCCAAGCAAGCTCGTGAGCTAGCGGCGGCCGGCAAACAGCTGTTGCAACAAAAGATCGACGCTCAAGAGGCGGACAA
>JARFQX010000548.1 GCA_029287555.1 Rubripirellula sp.
ATGTACATCAGTACGACTCCCAGTGACGATGTCTTTGCTGAAGCCGGTTTGCCGTCGATACCCGCGGTGCTCATTTTTGATCACGAGGGTAACCTTGCCAAAGTCTTCGTGGACGCGGGGGAGTCGGCGGGTTTCACTTACGAGAAGGACGTTGTTCCGTTCGTCAGGAAACTGATCGGCTAGCTCAGGCGATGCTGGTGTCAGCTCTGACTTGAGGATGGGTCTCACAGGCTTGCAGCAGTCGCTTCTGGATCCGATCGACGCAGCGCCCAACGTCATGGTGCTGACGAATCATCTTCATCGCGTGAGCGGCTCGCTGCGCCGCGGCCGGGCGATCCATCGCGAGTTGCCGGACGGCTTGAGCGAGCGAGTCAGGTTCGCCCGGCTTGGCCCACAGGATGGTTGGTTCATCCCGTTGCAGCTCAATCGTTCCGCCGGCCCTGGTGGCAATCACCGGTGTCCCCAGGGCCATCGCCTCCAGGACAACGTTGGGCATGCCTTCAAAGAGAGAGGGCAGGATCAGGGCATCGGACGACTTGATGAATCGCTCCGGGTTCGTCAGCTTGCCCAAAAAATCAACCTGGTGCGGACCAGCCGGTTGATTTGCCCACCGCGATTCCAGTTCACTCCGCAGCGGTCCGTCCCCAATCAAGCGAAGTCGGATCGGAGGCAGATTCTCTGGCCAGGACGATTGGCAAAGCGCGATTGCCTTGATCAGATCGAAATGGCCTTTTTCTTCGGTCATCCGTCCGACGCAAACCAGTGTCAACCGATCATCGCGCTGCGGCGGGTCCTGCTCGGCCAAGGCGCTAACCAATGCAACATCGACCGGATTGCGGATCACCTCGGTTGAGCCACTGGGCAGCTGGTAGAACCGTTCGGCGGAGTCCGCGGCCTGCTGACTGACCGCGAGCACGCGGAAGGCTTGGCGATAGGCTCGTGCGAGCCGCTTGCGTTTGAGCCAGACGAACCGTTGTTCCACCATAGGGACCGCCAGCTCAGGCGGGCTGACGATCGTTGCGATCCGAGGGATGCGGCAGCGTCGGGCGGCTGGACCGGCCAGCATCGTCATGTGGAAGGTCCGATCATAGATGACGTCGATCGACTCGCGACGCAGCACTTCCGACAAGTATTCAACCTGTTGACGCAAGATCCGACCGGGAACGTAGACGCCGCTCGTTTCGCCCCGATCGCTGAACGCATGGATCGCCACATCCTGGGGAACCTCCGAAAGCAGTTCGCCCGATCGATCCGTCAAGAAGAGCTGCGGCGTGAAGAGGGAGCGGTCAAGATGCCGCAACAGCAGCAGCGTTTGCCTCTCGCTGCCGCCGCCGCGCATCGAGCTGATCATCAGGAGCACGCGTCGCGGCATCGAGTTCGCTGGAGTCCGATAGAGGGATTGTCGACTTGCGCGGTACCGTCATAGCTTGTGCACTCACGACCGCGTCGGATCGCGATCGTTTTCAGGTCCTTGAGCCATCATTTTATCAGCCATGGTCGATCCCGCATCGGTACCGATCGAGAAACTTCATCGCCTGCTTGGTGCCCACTGTTTGAACAATGGGGGCGCCCGCTTTTGCGTTTGGGCGCCAACGCACGATCAAGTTTTCGTCCTGCTGCCCGACCACCAGCGGCGGGTGAAAATGTCGCGGCTTGGGGGAGGTTATCACGTTGCCGATGTCCACGACGTCGCCGAAGGTGAGCTTTATCAATATGAGTTGGCTGGCCGATCGGACGAGGCGACCGCGAGGACTCGTCCCGATCCGGCCTCGCGTTTCCAACCTCGCGGCGTGCACGGGCCCAGCATGGTGGTCGCCCCGTACGACCAGTGGAACGACGACGATTGGAAGGGCGTCCGTCGCGAGCAGTTGATTGTCTACGAATTGCACGTCGGGGCTTTCACCCAAGCGGGGACCTACACCGCCGCCATCGACCGACTCGACGAACTGGTCGATCTGGGCATCACCGCGATCGAATTGATGCCACTCGCCGATGCGGCGGGACGCTGGAACTGGGGGTACGACGGAGTCAACTTGTACGCCCCGAATCGCAATTACGGGTCGCCCGGGGAACTTTCACGTTTTGTCGATGCAGCCCACCGGCGTGGTTTGGCCGTGTTTCTCGACGTGGTGTACAACCACCTCGGCCCGGAAGGCAACTACCTCGGTGACTGCGGTCCGTACCTTTCCGCTGAACACCACACGCCTTGGGGTGCGGCTCCGAATTTTGACGATCCGACGCATGGGACGCAGTTGCGACGCTTCTTCATCGCCAACGCAATCCATTGGCTCGACGAGTATCACTTCGATGGTTTGCGTATCGATGCGATCCACTGCATGCGGGACGACAGCGAACAACACGTGGCTGCCGAACTTGCCCAGGGCGTGCGTGATTGGTCGCGCGCAAGTGGTCGTTCCGCTCTGCTCATTGCTGAGTCCAACGTGTATGACCCCAACATGCTGATGCCGCTAGAGCATGGCGGCATGGGGTTCGATGCGGAATGGTGTGACGATTTCCTGCACAGCGTTTTCGCGGTTGCCAGACCGGGCGAGCATCTTTGTCACCGACCGTATCACGCCGGAACGGATCTCGATCAAACCCTCCGCTTTGGGTTCGTCTACGAAGGAAGCTTACGGGAGCAACGGGGCCGGCGGACTCCCCCGCGACGCGTCATGACCGATTGTTTGGTCTATTCGATCCAGCATCACGACTTCATTGGCAATCATCCCCTTGGTAAGCGACTTCATCAGAGGACCTCCCTTGATTTTCAGAAGGCCGCGGCTGCCTTGATGCTACTCTGTCCCGCCGTCCCCATGTTGTTCATGGGGGAGGAGTTTGCCTGCGAGCACCCGTTTAAGTTCTTCGTCGATTTCACCGACGACCCGTTGAGAAAGGCGGTCGTGGATGGCCGAAAACGCGAGTATCCACAGCATGATTGGAGCGCCGGGACGCTTCCGATCGACGACGAGGCGTTTTTCGATTCAAAGATCGGCGCGGCCGAGGACGGGAACCTCGAAATGAGGTCGTGGTATCAGCGCCTGATTGCACTCCGCAAAGCTTGGCGGGACCAGTGCTTGATCAGCGATACCAATTTGTCGATTGTCAACGATATCGACGCGGGCATCTACTCGATCCGATACCGCAATCGCGGCGTGATGGCCACCGTCGCGGCGCGACTGTCCGAGGTGGAATCGGGCCCCGAGCGGACAATTCGATTGGGAGACTGGATGGAGGAAGATCTCGGCCAACTGGTGCTCGACTCACGGCCGGAAGTTACCGCCTCGGGTGACCTGCAAGAGAATCACGCCAAGGTTTTCTTCCGCCAGCGGGCCTGATTCAGCGAGGCGAGCCGGTCAACGCGCACCAAACAACACGCATTCAGGCGGCGCCCGCTCGAGACGGCGAGAAGCTGGCCGCAGGTTTTCGCGAATCGGTTGCCCGTTTCCACAGTTTGAAAATCTCGCGAGTCAGGCTGATTGCCGTCGTCTTATGGTAAGGAGAATCCTTGGGCAGACCCTCGGCTAGCCTTCGGTGGGCCTCGCCAAGATTGTGATAGGGCAAACTGGGAAACAGGTGGTGCAGCGCGTGGTAACGAGTTCCGATCGGCCCCCAAAGTTCGGTGAACCAGGGCCGGTACGGGTAGTTCAGGGTGTCGAGTAACTGCTCCTCGAACGTCATCTCAGATTCATCCTTGTTTGTCCAACGATGGGCTCCAAGGGTGCGCAGTTCGTTCAATACCAGCACGCCCACACCAACCGCGTAGGCAACCAACCAAAACGGATCGAGCCACTCGCCACGCATCAGTCCACCACGGATCAAGAACCACACGCACCACAAGAAGACAAAAAACTCCTGAATGACAACAATTCGCATCAGCGAGGGGCTGGCATCGTTGCGCTCGTAGAACGGATCGACCAGCATGGTCGAAGCGTGACGATGAACCCAGCGTCGGGCCCCCGGCACGAACCAGCAGATTGGGCTGATGAGCAAGAATCTCGCCAGGCCGAGAAACGGAATCACCAGGGCTTGAAGGATGAACCCCACGATCATCCAGCGACTCTGGTGACTCAGCGGCAGGTATTCGCCGTCACGCTGGGTCCCGTAGTGCTTGCGACGGTGGTGGTCGACATGAGGATAATAGAGAAAAGATGGGACCAGAAAGAAAATGCCGCAGAGGGCATTCCAAGCGAAGCGGAAACCCTTGAACTTGCCTTTGGGAAGATGAACCAGCTCGTGAATGAACATCAGGGCTCGCATGTAGGCAATCACCGTGATGACGTAGCAAGCGATCATCGCGGCAGTCATCCCGGCTGACCACGGATACCATCGGGGCAGAAAGAAGAGCAGATGGAGCGCTACATGCCCGGTGAGAATGGAGACTAGAAAATCGATCCAGTAAATGGTCGGATTTGCTTGGGTCAAATCTCCGATGAATCCTCTGGCCTGGGCGAAAGAGAAATTGGTGGTGGAATCTGCAGCAGAAGGCATGACGTCAGCTTCAAGAAATGGACGATCGGGGATGGTCAAGCGATTGACAATGCGTGGATCGGCAACCGCCGCATACGGCCCTACGCAACTACATGGTGCTTCTGGAATTATGGGTCGGCAAGCAAAAACTGAGGTTCACTCCTGATGCTTCGATTATTCCGAAAAAGGCGACCAAGTCGTGGATGATCAATTTTTGCGTGTGGCCGTGATTGGGGCGGGTGCAGCGGGGTTGGTGGCAGCCGCCGAGGCGGCCCAGCGTGGCGCCTCGGTCCTCTTGATCGAAAAGAATAGCAAGGCCGGAGTCAAGATCTTGATGTCGGGTGGGACGCGCTGCAATTTGACGCACCATGCCGATCCGCGCGAAATCGCGGAGGCCTTTGGACATGCTCGCCGCTTTCTCCAGCCAGCGTTGGGAGCATTTTCGCCGGCCGACGTCGTCCAGATGTTCCATCAATTCGGCGTCCCCACCAAAGTCGAGTCCACCGGCAAGGTCTTCCCGGTCAGCAATCGAGCGCTGCATGTCCGCGACGCCTTGGTTCGCCGGGCGAGCGAGGCGGGCGTGCGAATCGAAACCGCTCTGGGAGTCCTCGCTTTGATGCCGGCTGCCGGTGGCGGCTGGAAGATTGCCACCGCAGCGGGTGAGATTGACGCCGACCGCGTGATTGTGACCGCAGGCGGCCGGAGTTGGCCCGGTTGCGGAACGACTGGCGATGCGTACGCCTGGCTGCGAGGTCTAGGACACACGATCATCGAGCCTCGACCGGCTTTGGTCCCGCTGACGGGCGGAGCCGATTGGATGCATCAGCTGTCGGGAGTGACCGTCGAGGATTGCCTGGTGTCGGTGATCGATGCCCGTTTACAAAAACGCAAGACGATCGGGAATCGACGTAGTTCGTTTCTGTTTACCCACTTTGGTTTTTCCGGGCCCGCCGCGATGGACATTAGCGGATCGTTGACGGCAGCCGAGTCGTTTAACGATCGGCAGGTGCTGCTCGATTTGTTACCCGAATGGGATCGGTCACGGCTTCGTCAATGGCTGACGGACCGCCTGCGGGATGGAGGACGCCAACGCGTGGCATCGCGGCTGGCGAAACGGTTGCCGATGCGGTTGGCCTCGGCGCTGGCCCAGCATACCGGCGCGGATTGTACGATTGCAGAACTACCACGGAACGTCTGCGGTCGGATCTGCGAGAGCTTGAAGCAACTTCCTCTGGACGTTCATGGCACCCTTGGCTTCGACAAAGCCGAAGTCACCGCGGGCGGGGTCGCCCTGGGCGAGGTCGATCCGAGGACGATGCAGAGTCGTCTCGCGGCCGGATTGTACATCGCCGGTGAGGTACTCGATGTCGATGGACCGATCGGCGGGTACAACTTTCAGGCGGCGTTCAGCACGGGACGCGCCGCGGGAATTGCTGCGGCGCAGCGTTAAGATTGCTATCCGGAGTCGTTTTCCATGCCGCAGAACGTTGTCGCCTTCGCAGAGCCCGCGAGTTTCGTCTTATCTTGCCAGGTGAAGTGATCATGCCAGATCTGATTGCCCAAGGGTCATCGAGCAAGGATCGATGGCGACGCGAATTGCCCGATCCCACCCGAGGGATTGAGATCGTGATCGGACGCACCGAGGCGGACTGGACGGTTCCCTGGGACGGGATGATCTCGCGCAGCCATGTGCGATTGATGCCACTGACCGACGGTCGCGTGAGAGTACGGGCGATGGCCTCGGCGCGGAATCCTGTTTTCCATCATGGGGACAAGGTGTCGGAGTTTGTGCTGGTCCCGGGCGAGCATTTCGTCGTTGGAAACACAACCTTCACCCTTGCCAATCGCCCCGGGGCCTCCGACGCGCCGGCAACGGGCGATGTGACCGAGCACGCTTATGACCACGTTGCCCTGCGGCGACGGCGATTTCGCGACGCGGGTTCGCGAATCGAGATGCTTAGCCACCTGCCCGATCTGATACTTGGCAGCGGCAGCGACGAGGAATTGCTCGTGCGGGTCGCCAGCGTGCTTCTGCAAGCGACTCCCTCGGCATCGGCCGTCGCCATTGCAGCGGTCTCGCCGTCGGGCCCATCCTCGGATCAGCTGAAGCTGGCTCGCCAGGATGCAAGGGAGATTCAAATCCTGCATTACGATTCACGGGTTCCCGGACGTGAAGGACCACCGGTAAGCGCCCGCCTGGTTCGTACCGCGACGGAGCGGCGCGCGAGCATGCTGCACCTTTGGGCGGCGGGCCGAGGCGATACCAGTGCGTACACGGCAAGCGAGGACGTGGATTGGGCGTTCTGTGTTCCGCTCCGAAGTGAGGCATGTCCGGGATGGGCCTTGTACGTCACCGGCCAACTGGTGCCCAACCACGCTGCGGATTTGGGTAAGTCACTTCAAGCGGCGCCGGGTGATCTTGAGGATGATGTTAAGTTCGCCGAACTGGTGGGAACGACAATCGCAAATCTTCGGCAAACACTTCGTTTGGAACGAAGGCAATCCGAAATGAGGCATTTCTTTGCCCCGATCGTTATGGAGGCCCTCGCCGGACGCGACCCCGAGGAGGTGTTGACGCCCCGTGAGGCGGATCTCTCGGTGATGTTC
>JARFQX010000589.1 GCA_029287555.1 Rubripirellula sp.
AGCGAACTGAATCTGGTGGGAACCGCCGAAATCACGCTCGGTGGGATGCTCGCGGGCCAAACCGTCGGTGACGAACAACTTCCCATTCGGCTTTGTGGACTGAGCCATTGCTTCCGCACCGAAGCCGGCGCCGCCGGACGCGCAAGTAAGGGACTCTATCGGGTTCACCAATTCACCAAAGTCGAAATGTTTGCTTTCACGTTGCCCGAGGAAAGTGACAGCGTGCATCAGCAGATGTGTGACTTGGAGTGCGAGATTTTCGATGCGCTGGAAATTCCGTACCGCGTCATCGACACCGCCACGGGAGACCTTGGAGGGCCCGCCTATCGAAAGTTCGATCTCGAGGCGTGGATGCCCGGTCGAGGTGATGGTGGCCAATGGGGCGAAGTCACCAGCACCAGCAATTGCACCGATTATCAATCACGGCGATTGAATGTCCGATTCAAGCGGACGGACAAGAAAGGCACTGAGTTCGTGCACACGCTCAACGGGACGGCCGTTGCCACCGGTCGCGCGATGATCGCCATACTGGAGAATCATCAACAAGCCGACGGTTCGGTCTCGATTCCGAAAGTACTGCAACCTTGGGTGGGGCAGGCCTCCCTGCAGGCTTAGAAGTCACTGCAGGCTTAGAAGTCACTGCACGCGTGATCCCGATTTTCGGAACACGCCTCACGGCTGGACAATCCCCGATTGGATGGCTCGGACCGCCGCATCGGTGCGATCGGTCGCCTTGATCTTTCGCAGGATGTTCTGCACGTGCTCTTTGACCGTTTCCACGCTTATCGACAAGGACTTGGCAATTTCCTTGTTGCTGAGCCCCAATGCGATGTGCCGAAGCACTTGGGCCTCACGGCTTGTCAGGGGAAATTCGCCCGGCAACTGGGTCACGTCCACTTCTTCGCGCATGATCCGCTGCACCCTAGCCATCGGGCTAATCGGTAACGGAGCCTCGCGTCGAACGGCCCTTTGCAGGCAGTGGCGGATTCCCTCGCTGACCCGGCTCTTAATCAGGTAATCGCTCGCACCGAGCGCTGCCGCCCTGGCAATGTAGGTCAGGTTGTCGTAGGCACTGAGCATCACCACAGGCAGCGACTCATAGAGTTCGCGAATTGCCGCGAGCGTTGCCAGCCCGTCGAGCCCCGGCATGCGAACATCAAGCAGCACCACATCGGGGCCAACGGTGTTCAGCATTGCCAGTACTTCCCGGCCGTCGGCTGTCGTGTCGTTTACCACGAAGCCGGAATCGCGTAACAACTGGGAGATGCCCAGCCGCGCCACCTCGTGATCGTCGACCACCAATACCTTCACGCTCATCAAACCGGTCCAGAGGAATCGCCCCAACGGGATTGCGGGAGTCCGCATTTGGGCGAATTGTTCACGTTCGATGGCAATCCGGCTAGTGGTCTGCCCCGGCAATCGCCCGGCCGTTGGCGTTCGGATCCCCATCGAATCTGCTCTCTCTCCGCCCTGGAAAGGAATTCGGGAACGATGCATTCCACCGGCGCGTAGTCATTTTGGATATAGAGAATGGCTCTTTGGGGTGGTTTTGAGGCCCGCCCATGAGGATCCTCCGGTCGACCGCTTTTTGACGTGGGATCGAATGTGACCTAGATATTCGAGGCCGGCCAGGCGTTCTTGCGAAGCAGCGCCACCAAAAAATTGGAGCCGCATTATCAGGGATGGACGATCGGCGCGGCGACCGCTGGGCCATTTCGCACCACGCAACGACCCTTCGCTGTCTCGAGAGCTCGATGTCTTCCGCTGCTTCCATCTTGTTGGTCGATGACGATCGCCACCTCGCCGAATCGATGGCCCAGTGGCTGAGGGAGATGTCGCACGAGGTGGAAACGGCCGAAACGCTCGATCAAGCGAAGCAGCGAGTTTCGCGCCGGGCCTACGATCTGGTCATCACCGACTTGCGGTTGGGAGCCGACGATGGGTTTGACTTGATCAGGTTTGCGAGGGCCAAGCAACCCGATAGTTCGATTCTGGTGGTGACGGGATACGCCACGGCGGACACGGCCGTCCAGGCTGTCCGCGCGGGCGCGTTCGACCTGCTCACCAAGCCGCTGATTGATGAAGAGTTGAACCTGGCGATCCAACGGGCGACCGCCCAGCGCGAGATCTCGCGCGAGAATGAAATGCTACGTCGTCAGCTTGACCGTCGCAGCGGCATGGAGAGCATTCTTAGCCACGATTATCGAATGCTTAAGATATTTGACGTCGTGGACAGCATCGCCGACGCCCGAGCCTCGGTATTGATTACGGGTGAGAATGGAACGGGTAAGAGCATGATTGCGCGAGCGATCCACGCTCGAAGTTCAAGGCGAGGCGGTCCCTTCGTCGAGGTTGCCTGCGGGGCGCTACCCGACACGTTACTCGAAAGCGAGTTGTTTGGGCACACCGCCGGTTCGTTCACCGGAGCGACTCACGACAGGGCGGGCAAATTTCAACTAGCCGATGGCGGCACGATCTTCCTGGACGAAATCGCCACGGCGACGCCTGCGATGCAGGTCAAACTATTGCGTGTGTTGCAGGAATTCGAGTTCGAACCACTTGGTGGAACCGTTACCAAGTCCGTCGATACTCGGGTGATCCTGGCGACCAACGAAGACCTATCCAGGGCGGTTGAGCAGGGGAGGTTTCGGCAGGATCTGTATTACCGCGTGAATGTCATCAACATCGTGCTGCCTGCGCTTCGCGAACGGATCGGCGACATCCCCCTGCTGGTGGACCATTTCTTACGGGAGGTTTCCGAGGCCTGCGGACGCGAGATTTCAGGATTCAATCAAGAGGCCATGGACGTGCTTCAGAGTTACTCGTGGCCGGGCAATGTTCGTCAATTGGAGAATGTGGTTGAGCGGGCCGTCCTCCTCGCTCGCGACGCGATGTTGACGGTCGATGATCTGCCGCCGGAGTTGACCGGACGGGTCGCCAATCCGTGGACGCCTGGCGACATCGCCCCGGACAGCCCGGACGCTCTGAGTATGAGTGACGTCAGCGGCAAGACGCTGCGCGAGGCGCTGGAGGCTCCGGAACGGCAAATCATCCTGCAAGCGCTTCGATCCAACGGATGGAATCGTGCGGCGACTGCCGAGTCACTCGATATCAACCGCACGACGCTCTACAAGAAGATGAAGCGTCTTGGACTCGATGACCCGCGACTCCAGTTTGTTTAAACCGTCGAGCGAGATTTCTTCGTCGTCGGCGTTTTCTCGACTTTCCCGGCTAGGCCGTCGTGAAACTCGGGATCCCATTGGTCGCAGGATCCGAAAAGTTTCGCTCATCGCGCGAGTCCGCCTGACCGATAAAAATTCACAGCGTTGATGTCTCCCTGCGCGCGCTGGAAAAGGTCAAGGAAGTTGTCCGAGTCCGCTGCATCGATTTCGAGTTTGCCACCGGCCCCTGAATCGGGCCTGGTTCGCTGGATCAACCAATGGGGTTCGGCGGTGATTGATGGGATCACCACCGTCGGCGACATGGCGATCTTCACGTGGCAGATGTTGCGATGGCTTTTCACTCGCCTGCCATGCCGGGGAACGGTGCTGATCAACTTTTACCAGGTGGGCGCACTGAGTCTGCCGGTGGTGGCTTTGACGGGGACCTTCATTGGCATGGTGTTGGCGGTGCAGAGTTATGCGCAGTTCCATGCGATCGGCTTGGACAGCCGTCTGGGCGCCGTCATCAACAGTACCCTGGTGAAGGAGTTGGGACCGGTGCTGGCCGCTACGATGCTCGCCGGTCGAGTGGGCAGCGCCATGGCGGCGGTGCTGGGAACGATGCGCGTGACCGAGCAGATTGACGCGTTGACGGCGATGGGGGCGGACCCGATTCACTACCTTGTTGTCCCGCGATTCCTCGCCTGCATCCTGCTGATCCCGTCGCTGACCATCATGGCCGACTTCATGGGGATCGTTGGCGGGTATTTCTATAGCGTCATCATCCTTGGGATTGATCACGCCGCCTACCTGAATCATTCACGCGAGGGGGTGACCGGATTCGATCTGTTCAGTGGCATCTTCAAGAGCATCTTTTTTGGTGCGATCATCGCCGTGATGAGCTGTTATCGTGGATTCAATTGCGAAGCGGGTGCCGAAGGCGTGGGGAAAGCTGCCACAACAGCCTTCGTCTACTCGTTCGTGCTGATCCTGGCAATCGATTTGTTCCTGACGATTGTCTTGAACTCGATCTACTACACCCTTTATCCCAACGGAACTTCCTTCCTATGAACGCGGCTGCGGAGGCCAAGGACAAGGTGACCGAAGCACACGATGCCGGAGGACCGCTGATCGAGGTCCGTCGGTTGTCGGTGACGTTCGATAACAACGAGGTGCTCAAAGACGTCAGCGTGTCGATCGATCGAGGCCAGACGGTCGCGATTATCGGGGAAAGCGGTTGCGGAAAAACGGTCTTCATGAAGACGCTCGTGGGGCTCGTCAAGCCGGACAAGGGGAGCGTCGTGTTTGATGGTCGACCCTTGAACGAGATGGGGCTCAAAGAATTGACCCAAACAAGAAGACGTTTCGGGTTCGTGTTCCAGAATGCGGCCCTCTTCGACAGCATGTCGGTCTTTGACAACGTCGCGTTTCCACTTCGGCAGAGCGAGGTGGTATCAGAGACCGATGTCCGTGACCGTGTCTTGCGCCATCTCGCCGAGGTGGGCTTGCCGCGAGACGTCACTCGGAAGCGACCCGCCGAGCTTTCCGGTGGCATGCGCAAACGCGTCGGACTAGCGCGGGCTCTGGTCCTTCGGCCGGAAGTGGTGGTTTACGATGAGCCGACGACCGGACTCGATCCGATCATGAGTGATGTGATCAACGAGTTGATTCTCGACACGCGCCGCCGATATCCCGTTACCAGCGTCGTCGTGACTCACGACATGCACACGGCGAGGAAGGTTGCCGATCGCGTCTTGATGTTCTACCCGCGCAGTCGACTCGAGGCGAACGAGTCTCAAATCTTGTACGACGGTCCACCGAGCGAATTGGAGCACGCCGAGGATCGGCGCGTGCGACAGTTCGTGCATGGCGAGGCTGGCGAACGGATCAACGAAATGATAGAGGGGTTTGGATCGTAAGTGCCCGCACGTGCTTGGCGGTAAAAAGACATCATGGATGAAAACAGACTACGCTTCGGTGTCGGGGTGTTGGTGATCTCGGCAATCGGGATCGGCATCATCCTGATCTTCTTATTCGGTGCGTTTCCCAGCGTGCTGCAGCGCGACTACACCCTGAGCGTGGTGTTTCCGTCCGCCGAGGGGATTGGCGCGAACACTCCGGTCGTCCGAGACGGGGTGCGCATTGGTCGGGTTTCGAGCATCGATCTGCGCGACGAGGGAGGCGTCTTGGTGACCCTTGCGATGGATTCCTCCAAGACCCTTGCCCACAGCTACATTCCTCAAGTCAGTTCGGGGAATTTCGTGACCGGTGATGCCCAGCTTGAGTTCGTGCGGGCCTCACCCGACCAACTCTCGCAGATCTTCGAGGACGATACGGACATCATCAATAACCCGTACACCGATGGCGAGTTTGTTGACTACGGCACGAAATCCGAGGGCCTGTTGGAACTGCAGACAGACATCGAGTCGACCTTTGAAGCAATCCGCAACGCTGGGATCACGATCACGGCCGCGGCCGACAGCGTCAATCAACTCGCCACCGGTGTTCGAGAGGTCGTGGGCGGAACCGATTCGAAGTTCGAGCAGGTTGCCGATGAAGCGATCCAGGCCTTGCAGCAGTTCGAAAACACGATGGAAGAGATTCGTTCGATCGTCGGAAACCCACAGCTTCAAGCCAATTTGGAAACAACCTTTGCCCAGTTGCCCGTTGTTCTTGAGGATGTGCAGGAGGCGCTCGGGTCAGCTCAGAACACGTTCGACCGGTTCGAGAAGGTCGGTGTGCAATTCGAACGCGTTGGCGAGGCTGCGGTCGAAACCGTCAAAGGTGCCCGCTCAACGGTGGAAAGCGCACAAAAGGCGGTGCAAAACATCGAAACCTTCACCGATCCGTTGGCCGCCAACGGGGAAGCGATCGTGCAGCAGGTGATGAGCACCCTCGATAAACTTGATCGCACGCTTACGGACGTCAACGGCTTGACCGCCGCGTTCAACAGCGAGAGCGGTACCATCAAGCGGCTGCTCGCCGACGAGGACCTCTACTGGCAGATCCGCCGCACCGTCGAAAACGTCGAACAAGCCACCGCGAAGGTCCGCCCGATTCTGGACGACGTTCGCATCTTCACGGACAAGATCGCCCGTGACCCACGGCAATTGGGCGTTAAGGGCGCGCTCTCGAGCCGACCCAATGGCCTCGGTCTCAAGTAGCCGCGACTTCCCGCCCGCAGTCATGGACGGAAATCAAGCTAGTGCTTTGTCAAACCTTGGAGTTTGGGTGGCCGGGAAAAGGGGTCAGACACCAAAAGTGCGAAGCACCCGAAGGGCCGTTCCGGCTTTTGGTGTCTGAACCCTTTTCCCGACCCCGGTTCAACCGCGTTTTTGAGTTCTGACAAAGCGCTAGCGGCTGGCCCGCAGCAGACCCCGTGCTCGCCGAATCGCCGT
>JARFQX010000676.1 GCA_029287555.1 Rubripirellula sp.
CTCGAATCTCACCTTCAATCCCGCTTTCGGTCTCGTAAATCTTTCCCTCGGCCAACGACAAGCCGCTCACCTTACCCAGCCAACAGGCGATGCCTTTACGGGAAGACAAAAGTGCCCACGCTTCATCGATCCCAAGGGGAAACGTCTTCTGAACGCCAACCTGAAAACCGGTTTCAGCAGTCTGGCCTACGACCCGGCGTCCCTCCGCTTTCTCGTAAGCAACCGTGACAGTCTGCTGCCACCAACCGGACAGTTTGTAGTTTTCCTTCAAGTAGGCGACGATTTCCTTATGATTCCAATTCTTGGCACCAGCTCTGTCTAGGATCGATTTCCATTCAGCCCAATCGTACCCGGTCGCCTCCTTCGCCGCTTCGCTCGAAACGCCGTAAAGTTTCTGTGTTTTTTGCGTCGGCATCGCTACCTCTTCAACAACAGCAGCAACATGACCACTGGCGTCTTTGTCCTCACGCTGTGTTTCAGTTTTGGCTCCATGTGAATCCACGTTCCCGGCTGGGCCTCTACGGAATCATCGCCCAGCGTCAGGTTTGCTTCGCCTTGCAGGAAATGCAGAATTGCCGGCATCGATGCTGTGTGTTCCGAGAGTTCTTCTTCCTGACCAAATCCAAAGATCACCGCCTTCACGTTGTCGTCATTGAACAATGTGCGAGTGAGGATACCTTCGTCGGGTGGCTGGACCTCTTTCGCCAGATCGGTAATGTGCGTGTAGCTTTGACTCATTTGAGTTTCTCCTCACAACCAGCAGTCATCCGTCTTCGATCGACGTTCCAGATTTCCTGATTGTTGCCTTGGTCATGCAACTGCCATCGCATCCAACTACTCCCGCATCTTGGCCAAGGCAGGTTTCCACTCGGCCTTTTGCTAACGCCCACAATTACTTATTCCAACAGAGCCACCCTAGCTCAATCCAGGCAGTTCCCAGCCTTTGCGACGTGGCCGATCCAAAAGGGCATTGGCTTCGTCGTCGCCGGGGAAGATCTCCTTTTCCGGATCCCACTTCAGTCGCCGGCCCAGCATGCGTGTGATCGTGATCAAATGGCAGATCGAGGCCGAACGGTGGCCAATCTCGACATCCGCGTTCGGCTTTTCCCGCGAGCGTATGCAGTCGAACCAGTTCTCAACGTGCCCCTTGGCGACGTAGCCGTCGCCTTCCCATTTTTTGGCCAACTTGGGGTCGGGCGGATGCTTGATAAAGTCCGGCGGGTTGGTGGTGAACTTGTTGCGGTTGATTTCGATCTTGCATTTCGATCCGGTGAACACGGCGCCCAACTGCGGCCCGCGACGAGGCTCACGATCTGGGAAGCTCAACCGCACCTCAACGCCGTTGGCGTAGCGAAAATCAACTCGGGCCAGCGGCCCACTTGTTCCGTCCTCGCCGTCGACTGGCCAGAACTCGACCGGTCCCGTCTGGTCCATGCCCAGAGCGTACTGCACCATGTCGTAAGCATGCGAGCCCATGCCGGTCACTTGTGAGTTGGCGTATTCTCGCCAGTTGCCCCACCAGCGGCCGTTCATTTCGCTCCAGTGCTGGAACAGTTCGATATTGAAGGGATGCACCGGCGCCTGACCTTGCCAGAGATCCCAATCGACGCCGTCCGGAATCGGCTGCACGGGCAATCCCTCGGCCGGAATTGGAATGGCGCTCTTGAAATTGACGCACTCGACGGCGCGGATGTCTCCAATACCGCCGTCGCGTACGAACTCACAAGCAAACTGATCCATCTCCATCGTCCGCTGCTGGGTCCCAGTCTGCACGACGCGTTCATACTTGCGAGCTGCCTGAACCAACGCACGGCCCTCGCGGACGTACAACCCCAATGGCTTTTCACAGTACACATCCTTGCCGGCCTGACACGCCAGCATGCTGGCCAACACGTGGTGGTGGTCAACGGTGGCAACCATCACCGCATCCAAATCCTTCCGCTCGATTAGCTTGCGATAATCCTGATAGACCGGCCAGTCGGCGCCGTGCTTTTTGATCGCGGCAGTCGTTCTCCGCAAATCGGCATCACAGACAGCGGCGACACGTCCCGATTTGGGCACGTTCATCACCAATTGGTCTCCACGCATGCCCATTCCGATAATCCCAACCAAGATCTGATCGTTCGCCCCCGGCGCTGTGGGCGAGCCGAGGACGTGGCGTGGGATGATCGTGGGCGCCGCGAACTCGGATGAAGCAGCCAGCGCCGTTCCCTTGAGAAAAGTACGGCGGGAGATATTGGAGCTACGATTGGCTTTCATGTCATTAAACAGGGGCGAGCAATGATGATTCGATCTTCTTTCTCGTTCTCGTGCTCGGGTGCACGCGACGGTGCTCGACGAACGAATGATGACGCGTTGCTTGACGGTCCCTTCGATGACGAGCACTGCTTCGCTGACCGCACGTGGAGTCTCGCAGCGTACCAGAATCTCGCACGCTTATTAAGACTTTTTGCAGAATTGGGAACTGCCCTTCCCGAGTCGGTAGTGATCGCGGGGTGGACCAAAATTAATGGTCGGCCAAACTTACCGCACGAACTTGATCCACGAAGAGGTCGAGGATGTCAGGTTGCTTGATTATCTTGCCGCCGAGTCAGCGAGATTGCTCAACGAGTTCTGGTCGCACATGTGCGACGGCTTCGCGACGCCCCTACAAAGAGCGCCCGGTCAGTCCACCAGCGTTGGAAACGTGAAGGCGCCTTCGATAACACCTTCGGTAACGCTCAGGTCGGATTCCGGACGAAGGTACCCATCATAAGTGTATGACTTTTCGATCTGCACGTAAGTGTTGGTGGTCCCGTGGAACTTCACGTCCAGGACCTTCGCGGCGGCCCATCCAACCACCCTGAACTCCAATGTTGCGCCCTGGTTCGTAACCGACTCATAAATCGGAATCATACGGGTCTCACCGATGATTTGTTCCATCGATTGTTTCATGCCTCCAGAAAGCCCCGGGTCGCCATTGGCATCGAATGGCACCTGACTGTCGATATACGTATTCTGGGGAATTCGGCCGCCGTCGTACAACGCATCGAGGTGCGATGCGTTCAGTCCATTAAGGACCTGATCGTTGATCGTTTCTGTTGAGTTGGACGAGGGACCGAGATTCAGAGTGCCCCAGTTGCCCGGCAATTGGTTGCCATTTCCGTCCAGGACCCGACCATCACCATAGATGCTCCATTTTTCGCCTTGTTCTGCGGGGCCCCAACGCTCGCTCGGAATCGAGAATGGCAGAACGCCGACCCCGGCTTGAAGATAGCGAGCTTTCTGTAGAACAGCGGTGGCAGTGGCTCGAACCTCCGAGTTGGAAATCCCAAAGATTCCCGTAAAGAACAAGGACACCGGCCCGTTGGCGGCCGAGTCTCGACGGAGTGTCACGCGAACGGTGTCGAGGATTCCATCATCCAGCAGAATCACTTCGGTATAGATCGCGTCGGGATCGTAGCGCCCAATCTCGATGTCAGAGCCGAGCACGGTAAAGCCGTCACCGTCGGTCAGGTTGGCGGCGACATATTCGCGGACGCGGGCGCGGACCGCATCAAGATCCTGATTGCCGTAACTGTCCGGGACCAGGTCTCGGACGGCTGCCAATGCCGCAGCGTCCGCCGTACGCTGCAGGTTGGCCCGCTCACGCAGTAGGTAGCCGGCATCGATGGCAAACGCCAGCATGATAATGAATACGGGCATCATCACGGCGACCATCACAGCGATCGCTCCGTTGCGCGCCGATTGTCGTTGTCTTGTTCGCTGAATCATCGTCTTGGTGCTTTGTGATGGCGGCTTGGATGAGATGAAATAGTGAGTCGCTCGTTAATCACGTCGCATGACAGTTGTCGTTTCGATCGTGGCCCCTTGTAATCCGGGAAGAAAGGGCACCCAGCGGACCGACTCGTATTGCAGAACGACCTGGACGGAGACCGGCGAGCCTGAGTCGATCGTGGTCAGGTCTCCCCCTGGGATGCCTCCGCCAAACTCATCGCCCACGGTCACGGTGACTCCCGCGTCTACCGCATCGCCGGACAGGCCCGGCATCGCCTCGGCGACAAAGGACTTGACTGCTGCTTCGACTTCACCAGCATCCGTGACATTCAGTCTTGTTGCCTGCCTGGCTCCCTCGCGGGATGCGTCGTTCACGATTTGCGCCATGTTGATGCCCTGGCCCATATCGATCGCACCGAAGGCGATCAGAGCAAGCAACGGCGCCAAGATGCCAAACTCTGCGACGGCCGCTCCATCACGACGTGAATAACGTCGCCGCGAATCCAATCTTCGATTAGGTCGGTTCATTGCACTTCTCCGAGTTTCGGGACCTGGGCAAGCGGATCACTCGCGTTTCATGGTTGCTTCGCCGCGAAGCGTCTTGTTCTTCATGTAGCTCGGTGCGATCCAAGAAATGTCAGCACAGTCGATCTCGACGACGGCCGTGATTTCTTCACCGCGTTCCACCGCACTGAGGTCGCTAGGGAAAATGCTCACGCGGCAAGTCGACGAGTCTTGGGCTCCCGACGTGTACGCGAACAGGAGCTCCCGAGCAGCCTGGTCCGCATCGTCAAGGTTGATGGTTGTCGACAGAATCGCTTCGCGGCAGCCAGCCCGAGCCGACTCGGTCAAAGCGTGTTTGACCATCAACGTGCGGCCCAATTCCACCAACCCAAACAGCAGGAGAAAGAACACCGGTGCGACCACCGCCAGTTCCACGACCGCTGAAGCGGATCGGCAATTCCTCTTCAATGGTCGCAATCCGTTCTCTCGCCGCATCGTCACTCGATTCATCGATTCGGTATCCAAGACGCGAGGGTGAGAAAAGAAATCATTCGATGCCTCGTTCCGATGCACCGGAAAAAACTCACGCTAGTCCACGATTCTGTCGCGCGTTGGTTAGAACCTTCTGAAGCTCTCACTTTTCACCGACTGCGAAACGATCGTAACCAAGCTCTCGGTTGCGGCGTTGGCAACGATTCTCCGGGAGAAAGCGGATGCGCCAGATCGGACGCCGCCAAACCGAGGGGGTTTGCAAGAGGTCGAGTGTATCTGGTCGCCGGATGCCAGCAGTTTTCAGCCCATTCGACCGTTTATCCATCCAACTCACGACAGCGAAAGCACGAGCGAAAGGGAGAGAGCGAAAGGGGACAGGCAAGGAGCGAAAGGGGGGAGCGAAAGGGGACAGGCAACGTTCGATCGCTATGGCTAGCAAATAATTTGACGTTCTTGGCTCTGTTGGCTATCTTCTCGGCCGCTTGATTCAACCATCACATATTCCTTGAGGGGGGCAACTCATGGGAAGGAAGGCTCGGGGCGAAGTCATGGATCCCGCACGGATCCAGATCTTCCATTGCATTCATCGCTGCGTTCGTCGCGCGTTTCTTTGCGGCGACGATCCCTACTCCGGCGTTTGCTACGAACATCGCCGAGCATGGATCCGACAACGGCTGGAGTTCCTCGCTTCGATCTTTGCCATCGATTGCCTGACCTACAGGGTGCTCAGCAATCACCTGCATCTGGTCCTGCGAAGCCGACCTGACTTGGTCAAGACCTGGAGCGATCAAGAGGTGGCTCGGCGATGGCTGCGTTTGTTCCCGCGGCGGACCAACAAGGACGGCACCCCGGCGGAACCCTCCCCGGCCGAGATCAATTCGATCGTGAACGATTCCGAAGCGCTGGCCAAACGCCGCCGGCGGCTGAGCGACATCAGCTGGTGGGCGCGATGCACGGCCGAGAACATCGCTCGTCGAAGCAACCGCGAAGACGAGGTAACCGGCCACTTTTGGGAGGGTCGATACCGTGCCCAGCCACTTCTCGATGAGGCTTCGGTTCTGGCCTGTGCGGCCTACGTTGACTTGAATCCGATCCGCGCGGCGATGGCCGAAGATCTCGAATCCAGCCGCTTCACCGGGGCCAAAGATCGG
>JARFQX010000747.1 GCA_029287555.1 Rubripirellula sp.
GAATTGAGTAAAAGTGACGGAAACGGAGTCTGTAGCGGTCGCTCCGCTTCCGGTGACCTTGAGGAATCGTCCTGTTGAGCGCCCGCCGTGCGGGGTGCCGCCGGGGGAGCGAGGTTCTCTACCGTGCTGCGGCGGAATGGATCTGGCGATTTCTTGCGTCGTTCCGGCGCGTCGAGACCGCGATCTCTAGAGTGGTGTCCTACTCTTCACTAACGAATCTGAAATGAAGCCCCTCAATTTCGCCTAGCTCGCCCGAATTACCAGCTGCTGCTGGTTCAGCGGTCGAGGACGGGCTGGCCGGTCACGGTGAGGGGAAGTCAGTCTGTGTATTGGTCTCGTTAGGCATTGTCGATGGCTTGGTTAATCGCGATCTGTGTCGCGATCTCTATTTCGGTCTCGCTCGCGCTCGTGCCACTTGTGCGGGCGGGCGCAAGACGGTTGGGGATCGTCGATCATCCCGATAGCGAGCGAAAGCTCCACGCGCAACCCGTCGCTCTGGGCGGTGGATTGGCAATCTACGGTGCTGTCTTTGTGGCTTTCGTAGCGACCATCCTGGTCGATCGAGCGGTGTTCGGTCTCGGAGGGGATTCCGCGGGGCTTCTTGGGTATGTTTCACACCCGCTTTACATCCTCTTCGGCGCCGCCGGAGCGCTATTGTTCGTGGGCTTGATTGACGATGCCTGGGTTCTGCGCGGCAGACAGAAACTGTTGCTGCAATGCCTAATCTTGATTGCTTTGGTCGGCGGAGGAACCTTGATCAAGCAGATCAATGTCCTCGGGTTCGATATTGCGTTGGGGACCCTGGCTTTTCCGATTACGGTCATTTGGTTGCTGCTTGCCGTCAACGCGCTCAATTTGATCGACGGCGCGGACGGGATGGCAACGACTGCGGGTTGCGTGATCAGTGCCGGACTTGGCATCGTGAGTATCTTCAACGGCTCTTCGCTGTCCGCTGTAATCGCCTTTGCCTTGGCGGCAAGCTTGCTGGCGTTTTTGGTGTTTAACCGGCCGCCAGCCTCCATCTACTTGGGCGACGCGGGTAGCATGACGATTGGCTTATTTGTCGGCGTACTGGCGGTTTGGAGCAGCGTTAAGGAGTCGACGATTCTGGCGTCAGCTCCGGTTGCCATCTTGGCGATACCACTATTTGATTCGACGGCCGCAATTCTGCGTCGTTGGTTGACCGGACGCAGTCTCTACACGACCGATCGAGCACACCTGCATCATCTGCTTCAAGAGAGGCTTGGCCCAGTCAGGATGCTCTTCGTGGTGGCAGGGCTCTGCATCACCACGACCTCGCTGGCTGTCATGTCGGTGGTTTTCAATCAACCGTGGCTAGCTGTACTTGGCGTCATCATGGTGACCGCTGCACTGATTGGTACGCGTTCGTTCGGCTACGCGGAAGTCAGATTATTGATGGGGCGTGCCATCCATTTTGCTCGGTCCTTCGCGACGCATCCATCCAATGCCGATACCGCGTCACATGATCGACGTGTTTCCCTGCAAGGCGTTGAACGATGGGACACGATTTGGGAGCCGCTGGTGCAGTTTGCGAAAGGCAATCGCTTTGCAAGAATCAAAATTGACCTCAACCTTGCCTGGTTGCACGAAGGTTACCACGCTCACTGGCAAAGTGTCCGATTTCCAGAGCGGCCTGTTCAGCTGCAATTCAGCATCCCGCTTTTTATCGATCGTTATGCCCGGGGCGCGATGCGCGTACCCATTGGGCGGTTGGAGGTCATCGCGGAAGCCTCGGATCCGGATATTCACGACCGGATTTCAGACTTGAGTGAATACCTCCGAAATCTCTCCGCTGAAATCGAGCGAATGGTTCACAGGCTTGAATCGGCGAAAAAACAAATTGGTCCTCCGCAATCGCGTCCGGCCGATCCCCCCGCTGCGAAATCGACATCTGAAATACCCATTATTTCAGCGAATCCCGTCGCCGTGTCGGAGACGATCTATTAGCGCCCGCAGACCCCGCCCATTGAAAGTGACGGGTTCCTGTTGTCACTTCTCGATTGCGTGGGGCGGCGCGACGGAAGAACGGGAGGCCGAGTTCCCCCTTCTTGCCGTCTTGGCTTTCGCCATCAGTTCGCTCCGCTTTGCCTGTTTCGGACAACAGGCTTGGATCTCCAACTTTTCTTTACTTTTACGATCCTGTGGATCTGCACTTCTGGTCCACACGCCGGCCAGAATTCGTGACCCAATCCGTTCGACCTTCCTTGTCCGATCGTATTGCGAGAGGCATCTTGAAAGTAGTGATTGCAACTTGCACGGTGGGTCTGCGGACAGGCCGGGATGTGGGGGTGGACTGCCCCTCTTTCCCGAGCCCCTCTTTCCCGACGCAATCGCCCCTTTGATCACGTTGATGAGTATTCGCGACAATGGGTGGTGTCACCCACCAGGACGGAGTCTGCGCACTCACTTCATTCCAACGAGATATCGAACTATCCAATGCCGATCCTACCTCCCGAGCCCGATTGTCATCCACCGGACCTGTTGGAACACGACGATTGCCTCGCGCGACCATGGTGGCTGCTCTATACGAAGAGCCGTCAAGAGAAGCAGCTGATGCGACATTTGAGAACGCTCGACCTGATGCACTACGCACCTCAAATTCCGCAGCGTCGGCGATCACCGGCCGGACGTGTCCGCACGACTTACGCCCCGCTCTTCAATAATTATGTATTCCTTTGCGGTGATGACGAAGCGCGTTATCAAGCGGTCTGCACCGGCTGCGTGCAAAAAGCAACGGCAATCAACGATGTTGAGCGGTTTGTCACCGATCTGAAGCAGATCCGCGATCTGATCAATCTGGGTGTACCACTAACCGTCGAAAGTCGTCTGGAACCGGGGCAGCATGTGCGTGTTCGAAGTGGTGCCTTCATGGGATACGAGGGAACGATCATACGGCGGGAACAGGAGACACGGTTGTTGGTGGCGGTTCACTTCATGGAGCAGGGCGTCAGTGTCAAGCTCGAGGATTGTCAGCTCGAGCTGATCGGTTAGTTCCCCGAGTCGTTTGCAAGTCGCCGACGCGCCAACGCGATACACACATCCTTCGTCCGGCTAAACTTCGACATTCGTACTGTTTACCGCCGTGCTCAAGGATTACAAGTCTCGCCTCGTCTTTCTCAATCGCTGTTATTGGCCTGATTCGGAGGCGACCGGACAACTGTTGAGTGACCTTTGCGAAAGTCTTGTCGACGAGTTCGACGTGCATGTCGTCTGCGGCCAACCAAACTTCCCGACGACAGATGGGTACTTGCAACGAGGGACCGAGGACCGAAACGGCGTCACGATCCACCGACTCAAGCACAAACGCTTCGACAAACGGATCCCGACGGGCAGGCTTTTGAATCTGATCTCGTTTTCACATTCTGCAAGTCGTTATCTTCAACTGAGCCGATTGGCCGCGGATATTGTGATCTGCGAAACAGACCCATTCTTGCTTCCTCTCGTCGCCTCGCGGTACGCCGGCCGCGTCGACGCAAGTTTGATCTGCTATCTCCAGGATATCTATCCCGACGTCGCGGAGGCGATTGGCAAGGTGCGTTCAGGTTGGTTGACGTCACAGATTCGACGAAGGTTAAGGGCTGTCTACCAGAAGGCCGATCGCGTCGTCGTACTAGGAGAGTGCATGCGACGGCGGCTGGAAGGTTTACCTTGGTCAATCAGCCCCGACCTTATGCGCGTGATCCCAAACTGGGCTGACTGCCAAAGCATCGAGCCGAAGCCTACCGAATCCAGCGATCTTCGACATCGTGAAAACTTGGCGAATGCGTTCGTGGTGATGCACAGCGGCAACATGGGGCTGACGCAACGATTGGATGTACTGGTTGAAGCCACGAACTCCGTGCACTGGCCTGAGGCGGCTGTCCTGTTGTTGATCGGCGACGGAGCTGCAGGGAAAAGTCTTCAAGCTCGGGCGGCAGCACTTGGATCAAAGCGGGTTCGGTTTCTTCCCTACCAACCGAGACAAGATCTGGCTGATAGTCTCTCCGCTGCGGATCTGCACGTGGTTTCGATGGACGAACGTATCACGGGCTGCCTTTGTCCGAGTAAGCTCTATGGGATTATGGCTGCGGGGCGACCCATTCTGGCAATCGCCTCCGGCGATACGGATCTCGCACGTGTCGTCAGTGAGAACAAACTCGGCTGGTGCTGTTCCCCGGGACAAGCCGACGAGATTGCGAAGGCAGTTGCCAGCGCGTCAAAAGACTGCTTGCATCGGGAGGCTGCGGGTCTCAATTCGCGGAGGCTTGCCCGTCACGCGTTCGACCGCCCCGTCGTCCTCAATGAATTCAAGGCAATGGTCGCCGAGCTCGCCGATGAGGTGACAGGTTCCCACCGAGTTCCCGAATGTGATACGCTGGCACCGGCGGCGATCGCCTAGAGCCGGCCTGGATCGCAGGGCCTGAAATTTCGTTGGTGCTCACGAACAATCGGTCATCAAATCCGCTTTATTTTTACTGATTCAAACTTCAGCCAGAAACTTGCCCACCGCGCTGATCACCGGTATCACCGGTCAAGATGGTTCCTACCTAACCGAGTTACTGCTTGGGAAGGGATATGAGGTGCACGGAATCGTCCGTCGCAGCAGTTCAACGGTGAGAAGCCGGTTGGACCGTTTGTTTTACGACAAGGAAGTCTACGAGCGTCGGCTGTTTCTTCATTACGCGGATCTGGACGACGTGACGACGATCCGACGAATCTTGATGCGTTGCGAACCTGACGAACTCTACCACTTAGCTGGACAGAGCCACGTTGGTGCCAGTTTCGAGATCCCGGAAACAACCTGTCAATTCACGGCAATGGGGACGCTCAAGCTACTTGAGATCACCCGTGATCTGACGACACCACCAAAGTTTCTGCATATCAGTAGTAGTGAGATCTTTGGCCGACCGGCGGAATCGCCGCAAACGGAATCGACCCCGATGCGGCCCGTGACTCCATATGGTGTCGCCAAAACCTTCGCAACTCAGATGGTCACGCTCTACCGCGACTCCTTCGAATTGTTTGCCTGCAACGCAATCTGTTACAACCACGAGTCACCTCGTCGTGGTGAATCGTTTGTCACGCGAAAGATTTCTCGCGCCGCAGCTGCCATCTCGCTCGGTTTGGAAACCGAATTACGACTTGGGGCTTTGGATGGCAGACGGGACTGGGGTTACGCGCCCGAATACGTCGAAGCGATGTGGCGGATGCTGCAGCAGGACAAGGCGGACGACTACATCCTCGCCACGGGAGAATCGCACAGCGTTGAAGAATTTCTCGATGCGGCGTTCTCGTCTGTCGGCTTGGATTGGCGAAAATTTGTCCAACGAGATGACCGCTACGTGCGGCCTTCGGAGGTTGCCAGATTGGTGGGAGATGCCAGCAAGGCAAGTGATTTGCTCGGTTGGCAAGCGACAACGAGACTTCCCGAACTTGCCCGCCGGATGGTCTCGAGTGACATTCAAAGACTAAGAGCGGAACAAGCTTCGCTCCAATGATCTCATTGGTCTGCTCTCGGTGCCACTTCACGTGATGTTTCCTTGGCTTCGCCGCTATGCTGGGCTTGCTTTCTGCTGGTCCAGCGCTTTGGTTTTGGCATTCACTCCGATCGTGATCGCGGCTGATTTCGGTGGTGTGTTGTGGTGGACGCAATATGTTGCATCGTTCGCGTTCCTCATTGCGATAATCCTGGTCATTCCCTACGCGGTCTCAGCGGATTGCACCATTCAGAAAAGGTCGCTGATCCTGCTTGTGCCACTTGTGCTTTGGTCAAGTTATGCCTGGTTCCAGCTGGTGCCGCTGAACGCTCCGCTCGTCGAACATCTGAGTCCGGGAGCCTACGAGGCTCGAACAAACCTCGTGCGGCCGTTCTTCTCGACCGAATCACGGTCGTCGGAAGGATTCCCGCTCTCGCTCTCGGTCGATTACTCCAGGCATGCTGCGTCCATGCTGCTTGTGCTTACGGGTTTGGCGTGGGCCTCGGCGATTGTGTTCACCACTCGCAACCGGATCGGCTTGCTACTGGGAGTGATCGCGGTCGGTGCTTCATTGCATGCGGCTTTCGGGCTTTACACACTGGTCTTTCCGCAAACGGAAGTTTTCGGGACCCATCCGGGGGCATCCCGATTTGGGTGCTTCGTCAACCGAAATAACGCTGCCCTGCTGCTCAATATCGGCGTTGCATCGGGACTGGGGCTCTTGGCTTGGCGACACCTCGCGCTGACGGGCCAGGAAGTTGATGACCCGGAGTTTGAGGTGAACGATTTAATCGCGTTGGTCAGCGACCGCGACTCGGCGATCGGCGTCTGCAGCCTTGTGTTGTGTATGTCGGGACTGCTGGTTTGTGGTTCGCGAGGTGCGTTTGTTGCGGCGATCGGCGGTTTCCTTCTTGCCTTCGGTTGGGTGCGGCAGCGACGTGGGTTGAAAACCGTTCCCGTACTTTTGGTTGCGATCCTAATGGCCGCTGCCCTGTTGCTCGTTCCTTTGAGTCTCGATCTCGAGAGTGTGAAACGATTCGCCCAATTCCCGACAATGGATGCTTCGACACTGAGCAGCGATGGCCGGCTGAACCACTGGCGCGACGGCATGACGGCGGCGAGGGCCTATCTTCCGGCCGGATCCGGGCTGGGAACTTACGCGTACGCTTACTTGCCTTATCAACAATACAGTTCTTTCAAGTGGTACCACCACGCCGACAACCTGTGGCTCGAGCTGCTCGTGGAGCAGGGGGTCGTCGGAGTCTTGCTCGCGGGCGCGATCCTTGTCATCTGGATAGGGAGCCTTGTCAAGCTCGCCGATGCCGCAAATCCGATCGACCAGGGATTGCGCGTGACCGGTTGGTACATGATCGGCGTTGTTCTGCTTTCCCAGTGCTTTGATTTCGGCCTGATCGTACCAGCCAATCTTTTTCTAATCACGATTCTTACGGCCACCGTTGTCTCGCGGGGTATGGGCCTGAGTGGCGGCGGCAAGATTTCATTTCCGTCGTTACGTAGTCGATTCACTTGGTACGGTCTTGTGGCGTTGGCTGTTTCACTTGCCGTGCTGGGCGTCGGTTTGCTGGAACGCGACGCTGGCAACGAGACGTCGGTTCGCAAAGCTCGAGTGATGGTGCCATACGCATGCGCCGACGCGGAAGCCCTGGCAGAGCTTGAGAACGAGTTGATCAATCAAATCGAATGCTGGCCGAGTGCGACGTTATACGATGCGCTGAGCGATATTCGTTATCGAATGGCTCGATTGCAAGAAGTCGTCAAGCTCGCACCGACGTCGGCCGACGAGGCAATCGAAGCGTACAAATCAACGGGTGTCCGCGCTCGTCGCAAGCGGTCGCTGGAACGCGACAAGGCAGGACTGCCGAGAGAAGATCAAGTCCCTGCCTACCGTGAAGCGCTCGAGTCGTCACAGCGGTCGCTTCATCGGCTTCCGCTAGGAATGGAGTCGCGACTTTGGCAGGTCTACCTCGACTTCGTTCATCAGGACGCAGCTCGAACTCGCGAGGCACTTGTCCAGCTGACTCGTTTTTACAGAAACAATGCCCGCATGCTCGTTCGTCTCGGGCGATTTGCCGCCGACTCGAATGAAAACGCTTTGGCAATCTCCGCATGGAGATCGGCCCTGACCGCGGATCCCGGGCTCACGCGAGATGTGATCGAGAGCGTGATGCAGCAGGAAGCGATTGAACTGAGCGAGGTGCTTCCAGAGGATCCGTCCGTCTACCGGCGAGTTGCTGACTATCTCGTTGCGAAGCCGACTTCGGATCGCAAGCTCGCGAGCCTTTCGCTTGAGCGTCTCTCCTGCGAAGCGTGCAATTCAAAGAAAGAGCGAGCCGGCTGCCTTCGCCGCGCCGGCGATCTCGCTTTCACCGTTGGATACGATGATCAGGCGTTCGACTACTACCGCGCTGCCATCGAGTTCCTTCCAACCGATGCGGACCTCCGTTTGCACGTGATCGAGCGTCTGCATTCGCGTGGCCGACTCGATCAGGCCCGACGATTTGCAAGACGTGGTCGAAGCATCTTCCCAGAGAATGACCGGTTTCAGATGCTCATCGAGGAAATTGCGGACGAGGAGATTCAAGATGCTAATCATCTGGAGTAGAGACTCGTCCCGGCTTCACATCGG
>JARFQX010000777.1 GCA_029287555.1 Rubripirellula sp.
GACGGGTTCCGGATTGAACTCGTGGCCGCCGAACCGTTGGTCGCCAGTCCAGTTGCGATCGAATGGGATGCGGACGGGTCGATGTACGTCTGCGAAATGCGTGGCTATAGCGAGAACCGCGACGATCGCCTTTCCAGAATCCGTCGCCTCACCGATACCGATCAAGACGGCGTTTACGATCAATCGCAGATCTTCGTGGACGGTCTGCTCTGGCCAACCGCGATCTTTCCCTTCGATGGCGGATTGTTCATCGGCGATGCACCCGACGTGCTTTACTGCAAGGATACCGATGGCGACGGTGTTGCCGATGTCAAGAAGGTTGTGCTGACCGGCTTTGGTACGTCGAATGTCCAGGGATTGATGAATTCGTTTCGTTGGGGTTTGGACAACCGAATCCACATCGCCTGCAGCAGTGTCGGTGGATCGGTGCACCGCCCAGGTGATTCGAAGGGGGGACTTGAGGTTCGGCGTCGGGACCTCGCCTTTGACCCGCGGACCTTCGAGATGGAGCAAACCAGCGGCGGAGCACAACACGGCATGTGCTTTGACGATTGGGGACGCAAGTTTGTCTCCTCCAACAGTGACCACATTCAACAGGTCATGTACGAAGACCGGTACGTCGCCCGCAACAAGTGGTTTTCGGCTGCCCCCGCGAGGGTGTCGATTGCCGTTGATGGTCCCCAGGCGGAGGTTTTTCGCACCAGTCCGGTCGAGCCGTGGCGAATCGTTCGGACTCGTTTGCGGGTTGGAGGCGTCGTTCCAGGCCCGATCGAAGGCGGTGGAAGGGCCGCCGGTTACTTCACCGGCGCCACCGGAGTGACGATCTATCGCGGCGACGCGTGGCCCCAGCGGTGGAAAGGGCTGGCAATCGTCGGCGATGTCGGCAGCAATCTGATTCATCGCAAACGACTTGAGCCCAACGGAGTGCAGATGATCGCAAGGCGAATCGACCAGGGGACCGAATTCGTCAGCTCCTCGGATATTTGGTTTCGCCCGGCTCAATTCGCCAACGCGCCCGACGGGGCCCTGTATGTGATTGACGTTTGCCGCGAAGTGATTGAGCATCCCAAGAGTCTTCCCGAGCCGATCAAGCGGCATCTCGATTTGACCGCCGGCCGCGATCGCGGTCGGATCTATCGAATCGTCGCTTCAGACGCGAATGCGGCAAAACCCCCTCCGATGCGACTTGATACCGCCGAGACATCCGAGTTGGTGTCGTTGCTTGAGCATCCCAACGCGTGGCATCGCGAAACCGCCGCGCGACTGCTGTTCGAGCGCCGAGATCGAAACATGATCGACGAAGTCCGGCGGTTATCAGCCGAATCGTCGCGGCCACAGGGACGATTGCACGCGATGTACGTCTTGGATGGCATTGATGCGTTGGACGTCACGACGTTGCTGTCGCGATTCAGCGACGACCATCCGCAGGTTCGTCGTCACGCGGTCCGATTGAGTGAAATGGTACCGGTCACCAGCGGCGAATTGAGTCGTCAATTGGCGACGTTGGTTGAAGATCCATCGATTGATGTTCGCTACCAGTTAGCGTTCTCACTTGGTTCGATCGAGCATCCCGATCGAACCGAGCTGCTCACGCGGTTGATCCGCCGTGACGTCGAGTCGCCCTGGATGCGGTTGGCCGTACAGAGCTCGCTGGCCAAGGGTGTTGTCGAGGTTTTCGTCGCGCTGGCATCCGATCCGAATTTTCGCTCCGACGCCGCTGCAGAATTTCTCAGCGATCTGGCTTCGCAAATCAAAAAGCAGGGCGATCCTGGCGAGATGCAGCGCGGATTGGAGACGGTCGCAGCACTAACCGAATCCGATCCGCTCTTTGCGCTCCCGGTGGCCACGCATTTAATCAGCTCGGGGACACGACGCAACGGTTCGGCGCCGCTGGAGCAATCCGTTGGCCGATTGGTGTCGACCTTAACTCGGTCCGCGTCGACCCTTGCGATCGATTCGGACCAAGACACGGCGGGCCGCGTTCGGGCGGTGCGGGCGTTGGCTTTGGGCGATTGGGACGAGGTTAACTCGGCCCTGAGCTCGCTGATCGACAACCGCCAGCCGATCGAAGTCCAACGCGCCTCGATCGAGACGATGGGAAAATTTACCTCTCCAGGCGTTGCCGACTTGCTTCTTGCTCGTTGGAACGGTCTGAGTCCGTCGCTGCGTCAGCTCGCCAGTGAAGTGATGTTTGCTCGCCCCAAGCGAACCGAAGCACTTTACGATGCCGTGGATCGCGGCGAGTTGGCGATATCCGACGTGCCGAGGGAGCGTTTAACGATCGCGGCAAACTCCTCGAATCGACGCCTAAAGGCTCGTTCCTTGGAACTCCTTCGGCGCACCGCCGGTCCGTCCCGAACAGACGTGATTGTCCGGTACCGCGACGCAATGACCGTCGGTGGTGATGTGTTGCGAGGTCGGAACTTGTTTATCAAGCACTGTTCCGCCTGTCACCGTGTCGAGGGTCAAGGCCATGAGATAGGCCCGAACCTTGCAACCATTAAGTCACGTGGACCCG
>JARFQX010000786.1 GCA_029287555.1 Rubripirellula sp.
TCACGCGATGACAGCACTTCTTCCACGTCCACCGTTGACATTAGCATCTTCTCCACTGAAGTTAGCCGCTCAGTATAGCGCGTCGACGGGCCGCGTCACCGGACTTCACTGCTACTTTCCCGCGCACTTGCCGGAAAGGAACGGCCCACTCCTCGCAATCTGGACTCCGCACGCACTGCACGACCGAGAAGCCTGGAGAGAGATTTTGCGAGCTTGAGTCAGGTCGCGTTGACGGATGAATGGTGAAAGAATCGTGGTCAGTGAATCGGACCGGCTCAAGGGACTAGCGTCCACTGGGGAGAGTCTTCTATCTCCACACTCCAGACGGTTTTGGCAAGTCTCAGTTGGCGAGCAAGGTAGAGAGACATCTCGGCGTGCTGGTTTTCAAGTTGAGCTTTCTTCGTAACCCGACGCGTGACGGCTTGTTGACTTAGTCGAAATCTTCAGGTTAATGGTGAGCCGTTGGCCGTAAGGCCTCGGGCAAGGCGCGCTGCCCGGCCGCTCACCGGCTTGTTGATTTAATACCATTCATAACCCGACGCGTGAGCGAGGACGCCCGTACTAGCGATTAACGGCGGTCCATTCCTCGCTGACGCGTCGGGTTTCGATTACATCAACAAGCCGTCACGCATCGCGGCTCACTTAAATCAACAAGCCCTTGAGCGAGGAAAGTCTGATCTTGACTCATGCCTCGCTGACGCGTCGGGTTACGATTTTCCAATGGCTCGGCCGAAAGCGCAACTTCAAAATTTGCCAGCGACGGCGCGTCATTGGCGGACGGTTCGAAAGCTCATGAAGATGTCAGAGGGCACATGAAGAGGGTCTGCATTGTCGGAGCATCTGGAAAGCTTGGTCGCTACATGGTGCGGCATGCTCTCGAGCGTGGTTACGAAGTCGTTGGTGTGTGCCGGCCGCAGAGCGTTGGAAAACTGGATGGCTACAAGGAACGCATCACGATTGTCCCAGGCGCCACCAACGACGCGCGGGTCATCGAGCGGGCCGTTTCGGATTGTGATGGGGTGCTGACGGTGCTGGTGCCCTGGGGCGTCGAGCACTACGCCACGGCGACCGCGCAAGCCGTGCTCGACCACGCTCCACCTGGTGCGAGGCTGATCTTTTCCTGCGGCTGGCATATCTCGCGCGATGGCAAGGATGTCTACTCATGGAAACTCAGGCTGTTCGTGAAGGTATTTGGATTCTTGGCGCGCGCCGCACGTGTTGCCGACCTCGACGACCAGGTCCAGGCCTGTCGCCGCGTGTTTGAAAGCGGTACAAGGTGGACGGTCGTGCGGGGAAGTGATCTCGAAGAAGGCGAAAGCCAGGGATTGCCGGTTTGGAGCCGCCACGTGGGAGACCCCGTTCTTTCAAGTAATTTGACCAGGCGCGTTGACTTTGCCCTGTTCATGGTCGAAGCGCTGGAGAACGACGAGCTGATCCATGAAGCACCAGCAATCGTCGGCTGCATGACGCCATCTGCCCGAATGGGTCGACGTCGCAAGGCGTCCCCCGGTACCGCACCCTAGACAGGGATACCAAAGAAAGAGATGTCGTTCAATCGACCAAGCCCCATCCCCAAACGGTCTGCCCAAAACCGGATCCCAACACAATCCACATTTTTCCAGCCGACTGACAACTCGTCCGGATCCCAAAGCTGCGACCGATCTGCTTAATAGTCAAGGATCTTATCGGCTGACAACAATGAGGTTCGGATGGTTACAAAACGCATGGTCGCGACTTCAAAGCGAGGCAGATTGGCCTACAGTAGAGGCTTCACCAGGAGCGATTGCGATGAATAACCAAACGAATCCGGCCAGGTCTACTCTCTCTCGTCGGGGCTGGCTCGGCCAAGTGGTCACGTCGGCGGCGATGGCAACTGTTTCGATGCCCTCCTCGGGATCTGTGGAAGCGTCCGACGCTCAACCACGCGTGAAGAAGGCCGTCAAGTATCACATGATCACGGACGACTTGTCGGTGCTCGACAAATTCAAGCTTCTGGCCGACCTTGGCTTTGATGGAACCGAGATTCACGTTCGTACGAAGATCGATCGTGACGAAGTCCGCCGTGCGATTGAATCGACGGGTGTCGTGGTGCACGGGTTTCTCAACAGTGACAAACCCGATTTGATGCACGCCATCGACAGTGCGGTGTATTACGGCGGAACGAGTGTCTTGGTGGTAGCGGGACGAGTCGACAAGGAGCACTCCTACGACCAGGTCTACCGCAACGAACAGCAGCGAATCAAGGCGGCGGCTCCCTACGCGGAGCAACAGGGGATCCAGTTACTGATCGAGAACGTCTGGAACAATTTCCTGCTCAGTCCACTGGAAATGGCTCGGTTCGTCGACGAAATCGGTAGCCCCGCGGTCGGCGTCTACTTCGACGTCGGCAACGTGGTTCGATTCGGTTGGCCCGAGCAATGGATACGGATTCTTGGTCATCGTATCGGCAAGCTCGATGTCAAGGAGTACAGCCGACAGAAACAACTCGACGAGGGATTGCGGAAGGGATTCCAGGTCGAGATCGGGGAGGGCGACTGTGACTGGCCGGCGGTGCGGCGGGCGCTCCACGACATCGGCTACACCTCCGGCTGGGCGACGGCGGAGGTACCTGGCGGCGATCGGAACCGGTTAGCCGAGATCGCCCAGCGGATGGACCGAGCGCTCGGGTTGTGATTCACCACCCGGAACGCCCCGGGGGTATCGTGCCGGTGGATCGTCGGTCGTTCGCAGCCGTCTTTTGTTTTAGGTTTCAGAGAACTATTCTGCTCGAATGATTGAATCTTCTGAACAAAGAAAGCGTGGTCCGCAGCTAACGACTCAGATCGTCATCGGGATTCTTGCGGGCCTGGCCTGTGGGCTTTTCTTTGGGGAGCACGTCGAGCCGATAAGTTGGGTCGGCAGTGTGTTTATCGGCCTGCTGCAGATGGCGGTTCTGCCGTACGTTGCCGTTTCGTTGGTTGCGAACATTGGCTCGCTGACGCTCGGCTCGGGAATCCGACTGATGCGTATCAGTATCCTTGTGATGCTCGCGCTTTGGCTGATCGGATTGGTTTCGTTAGTGATTCTGGCCCAGGCGTTCCCGGATTGGGAAACCGGTTCGTTCTTCAGCAGCCGATTCACCGAATCGCCGCCTTCGGCCGATTGGCTGAACCTGTTTGTTCCCTCCAATCCTTTTCGTGCGCTGTCGGAGAACTGGATCCCGGCGGTTGTCGTCTTTTCGATGGGTCTGGGGATTGCTTTGATGAAGCACCCGCAGAAGGAGAGGCTGCTGCAACCTTTGGACGTACTGATTGATTCTCTGTTCGCATTGAACAAACTGGTCATCAAGTTGACGCCCGTGGGAATGTTCGCGATCGTCGCGCACACCGCCGGCACGATCGACCTGAGGCAATTCGAGTTACTTCAGGGATATCTACTCACCTATGGGTTTGCTTCGTTAGCACTCTCACTCGCTATCTTGCCCCTGATCGTCTCCGCGGTCACTCCGCTGAAGTACCTTGACGTCATTCGAGCGTGTCGTGATCCATTGGTCGCCGCGTTCGTGATTGGCAATTCCTTTGTGGTGTTGCCGATGGTGATTGGAGCGGTCAAGAATCTCGAGTTGCAAATCAACTACAAGGGCGACCCCGGGGCGCGGCCTCCGGAATACCTTGTTCCACTTGCCTACCCGTTTCCGGACATCGGACGGATCGTGGGATTAATCTTCATCCCATTCGCAGCCTGGTTCTTTGGAAGTGTCATTGAGCTTGAGAAGTACGCTGCCTTGCTGGGGGTTGGCTTTCTGGGCTCCTTTGGCAAACCCGTGATCACGATTCCGCTGTTACTGAGCATCGCCGAACTGCCTGGTGACGTGTTCAACCTGTTCCTCGCCTCCGGTGTCGTCGCCGCGAGATTTGGGGATTTGATGAAGACAATGCACCTGATCACCTTCTCGATCATTACCATCTGCATCCTCGACGGGACGGCTCGATTCGGCTGGCGAAAGGGCGTCGTGCGTATGGTGGGATCGTTGGCGTTGATGGCACTCGGGGCCTTTTCAATCCGCGGGTACCTCACGGAGCAGTTCCAAGATCGCTACTCCCGCGAGAAGCTCGTGACTGAGCGTGAGATGATTTTTCCCGAGAACAATCCCGCCTCGGACATTGTGCCAAGGGTGCTAGCGACATCCGAGCCGAACCCGATGCCGATGAGGGAAGGGGAGCGGCGAACGGCGCGAATTCAACGGTACGGACGGGTGCGAGTCGGTTACGCGCCAAACCGACTTCCGTTTTGCTACTTTCATGCCAATGGAAAGCAGCTGATTGGATTTGACATCCAGATGGCTCACCAGCTGGCTGCCGATCTCGGTGTCGGACTTGAACTGGTACCGATTGAGCTGGGCGAGTTGCCCCGTCAGCTGCGCGAAGACCATTTCGACGTTGCGATGTCGGCCCTGGAGGGAAGTATGGAACAGGCGACCTTGTTGCCGGCGGCGTGTTCCTACATGGACGTCACGTTGGCAATCGTCGTCCGAGACGGAGATCAGTCTCGATTTCAAAGCCTCGAGAAGATTCGTGGACTTCCTTATCTGAGGTTGGCGGGATTGAAGGGCGGATACTTCACCGATGAAGCCTTGCGAGTGTTGCCACCGAACGTTGGGCTCACCACCCTTGACTCGGCGGACGAGTATTTCGAGGGCGGCTACGAGGAGGTCGATGGATTGGTGATGAGTGCCGAGTCCGGTTCGGCGTGGACGATCCGCTATCCTGAGTTCGCGGTCGCCAATCCGTTCAAGGGTCGAATTCGCGTCCCGCTCCATTACCTGACCAATGGCGAACAGGACTTCGATCAGTTCTTGTGCAATTGGATCGAACTGAAGAAGTCGAATGGAGTTCTCGACGATCTCTACGAGTATTGGATCCTTGGTCTCGACAAGGGCGTCAAAACGCCCCGATGGTGCATCCTCCGGGACGTTCTCGGTTGGGTAAACTGAATCGACGAGAGAGAATCGACGAGACCGTGCCCGGCCGTCAAATCGGCGATCGACAATCCGTGCATATCTTTACGAGGTGTAGTCTGATGCCCTTTAAATGCTTCATCGCGGCGCTCGCCATTTCGGTTCCCATCACGGCGATGGGCCAAGAGAAAGACCGCGGACCAGCCGACACGGTAGCTCCGGCCGACACGATGGCTCCGGCCGAGAACCCACCGCAAATCTTGGTGGCCGCATCGGTTACCGAAACGGGTAACCTCGTTCTCGTCCAATACCAAACCATCTATATCGGGATGAAGGGCTATTGTTACAATCACCGCAGTTTGCGAGAGGTCTCGCTTGAAGGCGTCAAGATATACACGGTGCGCGGCGAAGCGGTCTCAATCGAGATGGCACGGGATCGAATAGGCGGCAAGGACACGCCGATCCTGTGCAGCGCTTGGCGAGCCCGTCTGCCCGACTTCTACGCCGGGCTGTTTTCGCCCGAAAGCCTTCACTTTGTATTCCCCAAAAAGTCACCCGAGTGGAAAACCATTCAGGATCCCGGCGCATCGGTTCGATGAACCGCGAGAGCTTTCGCAGTAACTTGATGAATTCCGCACGCGGTCGCTGAGCCTGTGCCCTTCTTCTTGCGTGGCAGAAATTCTAGGCCTGGGCGAAAGAGCGACCGAGGGCTGAATCGGGGTGAGCCACGTCGTTTTAGGCGGAGATGCAATCATGGGACTTGGCGCGGTCGAGTTGGTGATGGAGATCGAGGAGTCATTCGACATCGACCTGTCCAACGACGAGGCGGAGCGGATCGAGACGGTTGGTGACTTGTATCACGCAATCCTCGTGAAGACGGGCCAGCGCGCGGGCGATACCGATCGTTGCCTGACAGCAGCCACGTTTTACGAGCTGAGACGGGCACTCCAATCGCGATTGGAAATCGACGAAGGTGTTCAACCCAAGACCCGGCTCGACGAGTTTCTTCCGCGTCGTGGACGCAGGTCGGCATGGCGAGCGTTGTCGCGCGAAATGGACCTTCGCTTTCCCAAGCTGCAACGTCCCTCCTGGTTAGTCGTCCTTGGCTGCCTTGGGGTAACCGTGGCGACGATCGGCACCTACCTGAGGTTTTCGCCTGCGATTGGAAGCGGTGCATCAGGCATTGTGGCGTTACTCGCTCTGGTGTTCTCGACTGCCACCGCAGTGACGATCACTAGACCCTTCGCATTGGAAACGGACGAATCTTTTCAAACCATTCGCGGCCTGGTGCAAACGCTCGTGGCGATGAATTACGCGAAGCTCTCCGCAAGACATCAGTCTCAGCGTCCGACCGATGTCTGGAACGTCCTGCAATGGATCGTCGCCGAACAGCTTGGCGTCGATAAGGAACGAGTCACTCCCGAAGCCAGCCTTGTGTACGACCTTGGCCTTGACTGACGATTTCAGCGCACATGATGCCTCGACAATAAGCGTTGAAGATATCCAACATCTTTGAAAATGCTCAGCCGACCGCGGAGTTCATTTCCATTCGAATTAGTTCATTGAGTTGTTGGGCGTAGCAAAGCGGGAGTTCCTTGGCGAGCGGTTCGACGAACCCGGAGACGATCATCTCGCTGGCTTCTGCTTCTGAGATGCCCCGAGACATCAGGTAGAAAAGCTGTTCGCCCTCAATTTTTGAAACCGAGGCCTCATGGGAAACCTCCGCGTCGCGTTCCAGCACATCGAGCTCGGGATACGTATCGCACCGGCTCTTTGAATCGACGATCAACGAATCGCAAACGACGTGCGATTTTGATCCCACCGCGCCGTGCTGGACCTGGATCAAGCTGCGAAAGGTTGACCGTCCGCCCCCCCGTGAGATCGATTTGGAGATCACCTGGCTGGTCGTGTTTTCGGCCGCGTGAATGATTTTCGTGCCCGCATCCTGATGCTGGCCCGCTCCCGCCACGCAGATCGAGAGCATTTCGGCTCGCGCGTCGGGTTCCGACAAATAAACCGACGGGTAGCCCATGGTGATGTGAGCCCCGATGTTACCGCCGATCCATTCCATCAATCCGCCGCGACGAGTCACCGCTCGCTTCGTCGCCAGATTAAAAATGTCCTTGGCCCAATTTTGGATGGACGTGAATCGACATCGAGCGCCGGGTCCGACATAAACCTCGACAACACCTGCGTGAAGCGCATCCAACGCATGCATCGGCGCCGTACAGGCTTCGATGTAGTTCACATAGGCGTTGTCCTCGAGCACAATCAACGTGTGCTCAAACTGCCCGATCTGCTTGGACCTGACGCGAAAGTACGAATGCAAAGGTAGTTCAAGCTGCACGCCGGCGGGCACATGAATGAAGGCACCGCCCGACCAGGCAGCCATGTTCAACGCGGCGAACTTGTTATCCGAAGGCGGCACGATCGTGCCAAAGTATCGCCGAAACAGGGCCGGATGTTCACGCAGCGCCGTATCGGTGTCCAAGAAAATGACGCCCTTGCGGTCCAACTCTTCTTGGACCCTCCCGTACACGACTTCGGAATCCAACTGAGCTTGCATCCCCATCGTAAACCGGCGTTCCGCTTCGGGCACGCCGAGTTGCTCATACTCGCGCCGAATCCCGATCGGAAGTGATTTCCAATCGCTGGCCTTCTCCGTTTCTGCGGGAACGAAGTAGCGGATCTCGTCAAACTTGAGCTCGCTTAGATCCGGCCCCCATGACGGAGTTGGTTTGGTGAGGAAAGCCCGCAGACTCTCGAGCCGAAACTCTAGCATCCACTGCGGCTCACCCTTGGCCCGCGAGATCATTCGGACCGTTTCTTCGTTGATCCCCTTCGCCGATGGATCGGTCGCTGCGGGATAAAGTGACTTGGTCATGCCTTCATCTTCTTGTCCCATGGCCGCCGGGACAAGTCGCAACGAGCGGATTCATCACTCGCTGGAAACAAATAGGCGTGCGTGATTATGGATTCGAAGTGATTCCAAATGCCAAATCTGTTTTGAGCAACGCCGTGGCGGATTTCCGTTGTGATCCGTCGCGTGAGTTTTCAAGTTGCGCTGTTGGATATCACCCTCCCGCTTGCTTTCCATCGATGAAGCCCTCTCCCTCGGGAGAGTGAGGTACATTGTTTCGAGTTTCATACCGCTATTCGTCGGGGCTGTGGTCTCAAAAACGCTCAATATCGCAACTCGAAAACTGAAGCATGAGCGCGGCGATAGTGTGCGAATTCGGACACATCGAAGCAATAACGGAATGCGTGGGGCAGCCGGCTACTGCCGACCGTCGCGATCGACGGACGCACTTCCCCCGCACTTGATTGATCGGAGACGATCAAGTGCGCCATGGATTGCATCGCATCGATGCAGCTGGCATTGGTTTTGCGGCAAGAAAGGACCTCCCGAGTCCTGACCAGAAAGTGAGTAGCTCAAGCCACCTACAGATACGGCACCATCGGTGGCCAATTCATTGAAGAAGGAGTTAGAAACGTGGATACCGAAGCAAGGCAAGAAAAGGTACCGTTAAGAGAACCGGACGCACACGTGATTTCCCGCCGACTACACAGGGGGGTTCAATTACTCCTGGTTCTTGTCACCGTGTTAACGCTTGTGTTGTTCTTGTTCTATCGACCGGCTGCCTACCTTGCGGCGATTCCGATCCCTATCTTGATCATTGCCTCGGCGGTGGTGAACCAAATGGAGCGGCGTTCGCGAGCGGGGCGTCTGCGTGTCGAAGGACAGACGCACATCAGCAAAGAGGAGCTGGAAACCGACCTTGCGGCTGCTGGGCTATCGACCGCATTGAAAGTCGGTTTAGCACTCGCACTAGGAACGTTCATCGTTGCTGCAGCCGCCTTTGATCTGGCAACGCTGGGAATCGGAGCCGCAGCCCTGCTGTTGTTGGCGATTTTGATTGAGATTCCGTATTTGGGATTATTCGTCACCGAGTCGCAGCGAGATGAGCTCGAAAAGGTAAGGCCAAAGACGCACGCAGCGCACCCAAGCAATTCGACACCGACTTCGCAGCGAAGCGCCTCGTTGTGAAACGTTGCCAACTCCGCAAGATCCACGGCTCATCCTTGCCCCAAGGATGAGCCAGGTTTGCGTCAGGCTACTGTAGTTCGGCGATGGCACCATTGAGCAACGCCAGCAGCGCCATCCGTTGGTGATGGCGTTTTTTGAGTTCTTCGTGGGTCTTCCGCTGGCTTTCGTGCAATTCACCCTGGCGGCGGTGGTCCTCCGCCATGCTTCTTTGCAGGTCCTCCGCTTCCCCATCATGGAGAAACTCCTGCATGCGTCGCTCATGTTCCTGTTGCCGAGTCTCGTGCAAATCGATCGCGCCCGTATGATCTCGAAGCGCCTTCTCGTGTTCGGCGAGCAACGACTCAATCTTTCTCAAATGATCGATGGCGCTCTCGTATTCCTGTCGCCAGCGAATCAAATCACTTCGCCACGACTGATGTTCCGCATGCCACCTCTCGTGCTCGCCGTGCATTCCATGAAAGGTGAGGATCTGTTGAGTCATCTTCGCTACTCCTGCAAGTTTCCGTCCGCTTCCGAGAACCGTCTCCCCATCGACGGCACATTCAACGCAGAATCGTGGCAAAACGT
>JARFQX010000809.1 GCA_029287555.1 Rubripirellula sp.
GTTCCTTGCAGATCAGCGATCCGTCGGGCCGCAGGTAGTGTTTCTCTGTGACGAACCCGGCGGATGATTGCGTGTGACCTGAATGCCGCCGGGTGTTTTCACGTGGGCAAAGTAGGACCTGGGAATCTCTGAGTCTTCGTATACGTAGGTGGCAATCGATTCGTCATCGATTTGGATCAAGACTTCGCCATCGCTCTGCTGAAAGGCGACTCGGTCCGCCCGATTCGCTGGATCTTGAGCCGAGACCGGCGACCAAGCGAGAATCGTGATAACGCAGATGCAGATAACTGATGTTCGCATGAAGTGTCTACTAGGCTGGGGATGCAGTGGAACTCGGCAAAAGAGTCAATCCGACAGGTTGAAATGAAAGTCTTGACGACTTTCGCTACAGATGCGTGTTAAACTCCGCCAGGAATCGCCCAGTGACCGCCGTCGCGATAGTCTCGCGAGAGCATCTGGTCAGCGATCTCATTATTGTTGATCGTTTGCGCTGCGGGATCCACTTGCAGCGAACTTCCGGTGCGAATGGAAATGTTCGCCAAGTGAATCAGCGCTGTCGAATCATGGCCGATCGCAATATCAGCTGCCGGTTTTCGGCCGTCCGCAATTGCGTCAAGAAATTCAACCTGGTGATTCCTGGGCAAGCCGAGCGACTGCTTAGAGAAACGATCCTCCGACAAAGCGACTCGCTTATTGGAATCGTCCCATAACTCCAGCTTGCCGCGTTTACTGACGAACAACATTCCTTTCGTTCCATAAAACTCGACACCCGTGTCACAATTGTGCGGATAGTTCTTGGACCAGATTCGCATCTCAAAGATCAGTTGCTTTCGCTGCCCGACGCTACCATCGCCGGGCCATTGGAAAGCACAAGTGGCTGTGTCTGGGAACTGCTGATCGTCGTCGAAGTAGTATTTGCCACCAATCGCGGAGGCCGATGAAGGGAGTCCGTCCACCCCTAATCCCCAGCGAGCGATGTCGATTTCGTGCGCTCCATCGTTGCCGATATCGCCAGTGCCAAAGTTATGCCACCAGTGCCAGCTGTAGTGGAATCGATTCGTTTGAAACGGCACAAATTCGGCCGGCCCCACCCAGATGTCATAATCCACGCCGCTGGGTGGCGACGATGGTTTCGCATGGCCGATATTGTTGCGCCGCTGGACGTTCCACGCTTTCGCCATCAGCACATCGCCAATCGCACCTTCGCGAAGCAACCCGATCGCGCCCACAATCAATGGGTTGCTTCGACTTTGAGTGCCATGCTGCACGACAACGTTGTTGCGACGAGCGGCCTCGACCAGCAGACGACCTTCATAAAAGTTGTGACTACATGGTTTTTCCACATACACGTGCTTGCCAGCATCGCACCCCATGATGGCGGCCGGTGCGTGCCAGTGGTCGGGCGTTGCAACCACAATCGCATCGACTGAATTGTCGTCCAACACTCGGCGTAGATCACTGGTGGTGTGTTTTGCGCCGGTATCCTTTTGAAGGTCCTTCGCTCGATTTTCGTCTGGATCACAGGCCCAGGAGATTCGCGCTGCGTCATCAAAAGTTCGGCGCAGACTTTTCGATCTTCCACCGCAGCCGATGAATCCCACGATCGGCTGCTGACCACGAGCCGCTGCCTGAGCGACGTTGGTGTAAGCCATGGCCGACAAGCTGATTGCAGTGCTCGCGCGGATGAACCTTCGACGTGATGTTTTAGACATGATTGGAGTCCTCGAGTTTCTTTGATTCTGCAAAGCTCATTTATCTCGTAATGAAGACGCAAGCGAAGTCATGGTGATGAGACGATCCAAACAAACGCACCAATAATTCCTCCAACAAACAGCCAGACTGTCATAAACCCGATGGTCGACGTCCGCGACGGCATCGGTATCTCCAACCCGCCCGCCCTGATCAGCATTGGGCGATCAACCGCCCGCGTTGTTGTCGGTAACGTGCAAGGCTGCAGCACCTCCTCGCCAGGTTGCACGGGAGTGCGACTGAGTTGGTAGAAGCGATTCAATTTATTTGGGCTCACGGGGCGCGTAAACAAGCTGACCACGATTCCGACAGCGGAAGCGGCCAGACTGTAAAAGAGGATTTGCCACGGCAGATAGACAACAATCTTGTCGCCCTCGGCCCACAGCAATCGAAGCGATTGGCCGCCTGGTATTCGACCCAACCCATTGATGAACCATGGTTGCGTCGAAACCCACCACGCGACAAATCCGGTGACGGTTGTGGCCCAGGCACCCGCAACCGTCATCCGCCGCCAAAACAGACCGATCCAAAAGACTAACCCCATCATCGGGGCAATCATGAACCAGATCTCCAACGCCTTGACGACGCTTGGCACCCAGAATGCGAAAGCGACTCCACCCGCGACTACCAGAATCGAAGCGAGTCGACCGACCCAAATACAGTGCTTATCGGATACTTCAGTTCGAAGCGGCTTGTAAATGTTTTCTGTGAACAATGCGGCGCTGCTAATCATGAAGGAATCGCAAGAACTCATCACTCCGGCCAACAACGCGGCCAGGAACAAGCCGAGCAGTCCTGGCGCCAAGCCAGGCAGAAAGGTGTGAGCCACTTCGCCGTAGATGCCATCAGCCGTGCGCCTGAGCGATTCTGTGTCAAGTAGCGAGGGATCGTTTCCGCTTTGGACGTACCATGCGACTGCCGCAATCGCTGTGAGAGACCATGCCGCTGTACACAGTCGCTTGATCAGATTTCCGCCAACGATACCGAGTCGCCCTTCCCATTCGGTCTTACCCGCCGCGCAAACGCCCATGATGAACGGTTGAGCGACAATGCCCACCAAAGCTTGAAAAGACATCATGACGACGAAGAACCAAGACATCTTCCCAGGTGCAACCAGTGACATCATTGCCTCATTGCTGATTGTTTCCCGAACGCCATGCATGCCGCCAACTTCCGACAAGATGAACGGCAACAGCATGAAGGAGAAAGCGATGGTCAGAATGCCCTGAATGTAGTCCGTGACGATTGCGGCGCCCAAACCACCGGCTGCACCATAGATCACGAACATCAATGTCACCGCAATGATCGCAACATTAGCGTCGATCAGGCCACCAG
>JARFQX010000807.1 GCA_029287555.1 Rubripirellula sp.
GGCTCGCAAAGCAGGGCCCCAACGAGCACCTCGGAGCCCCGAGGTTCGGTGACCGTCGCGGTGCGAAACGCATCGAAATCTGCTCGCAATCGCTGCAAACGATCCTCGAGCGGCCCATCGCCCAGTTCGGGCCCGCCCGAAATCACGACCCTCGTCGGTTCACCCGCCGTGTGCGAGTCAATGACTTGAATTTCATCTGGCATCAGCAAACGTTCATCCATAGCTGGATCTCGGGAAGTAACAATCCTCTGCTTTTCAAGCCTTCCGTGGAATCCGACGTTGTTTCTTGGCACGCCTGTCGTGCGATTGTCGAGGGCCGGTTAGATTCACGCAATCGTACACGCGCGGCTCGGCGACCGCAGGGCCACCGCTTCCGCCCACAAGCCGCCAGCCTTGCGAATCGTCGCCGCTGGTTGAATCGATCGGGACGATCGCTGAGAATCGGATTTTCAGAGATACGGTTCGCCGCTGTTGGTCGATCGACCGAAAAAGCCACTCACTGATCCATCTGGATGCTCTGGTTTCGACAGCCCCGCCCTCCATTGACAACCTTTCTGCGTGTCGACATCGAGTTGTTGATGCGGCGGACGATCGACGTGATTGGCGGGGATCAGGTGCGGCGTCAAACGCTGGTCATGGATCTAGACGAATTACCGCTCGATGACGCGACTCCGGACCGCCTGCTGCACTCGGCTAGTCGGGCCGTGCTCCATCGCCTGCCTTCGATGCATCAGCCAGTCGAATTGTTGACCGGAAAGATCGACGAGCTAGGCAACCCCGCGGTCTACCGTCGTGACCCTGCCGACGGCAAGTCGAGGATTCAGATTGCGAGCGAGGTGCTTGCTGATCCACTGCGGACGATCATGGAACTGGCCTATCAGTACTCCAGCCACTATTGGCACCAGGTGCAGAACCCACGTCCGCTCGACACCGACCCGCGGACCACCACGTTACTTCCGATTTGTTGTGGGCTCGGAATCCTGGCGAGCGACGCGAGTCTTTACGACCAACAATGGTCGCGCGACGGCTACGCCGGCTGGTCGATCTCGCGCTGCGGCTACTACACGGCGGTCGAAATCGGATACGCGATGGCTTTGCTGGCCCGGTTTCGCGGCGAGGACAAGCCGGGCTGGTTGGGGCGCTTGCGACTTGATTCGCGGGCGACTGCCAAGCAGGCAGAACGTTACTTTGCCCGGCTAGATGGTGCGCGTCAGCCGCTCCTCTTCGAAGCCGAGCGGATTCCCGCGTCGACGACCGATCAGAAGCAACTTGCTGAGTGGCTCGCGGGCGAGGATCCCAGCTTCGCCCTGGCAGCCGCCTACGCACTTTGCCAGCAAGAGGAGATCTCGGCTTTCGCCTTGGATTCGGCGATGAATGCCACCCGCCGCCGCGGGGAGCCCGAGATCGTACCTCTTGCCACGAAGCTGCTTGGCCGCGGGCGAACAGGTTCCGACGCGTTGGTCAAACGAGTCAAGGAGTTGATGGACTCGCCACAGCCGGCCACTGCGCTGGCCGCCTTCACCGCCGGCCAGACGCTGGGAATTCCGCTTGACTCCCACCGTCATCGGATTGCCAAGTTGCTGGACCAATATCCGGGAGATTCGCTTCCGCTCTTGGAGCTCGTGGGTGGTCAGGGGCACGCCTTTGCATCGCTTGAACCACAGATTTGTGCGCACCTCTCGCGGGCCATTGAGGCGTCGGATGATGAACTAGCTTCGGCGCTGATAGAATGTTTGCGTCGAATAGCGGATCGACCGAGACAGGCAATCGAGCGACGCATCCGCAGGCGGGATACCCGGGAAGCGGCACTTCAGCGTTTTGACTCGGCGGTTTAATTGAGTTGAATTCGAGACGCATGTCGCCGGGAGACCGCGGGACGGAGTCTTGGCCACGCTGACCTCCGCCGCGAATCAGGAGAGCTTGATGAATCACGAGGTGAGTTCGGTGCGGCCGTTGACCGAGGATCAGCGGGCGATCAACGAGTACTTTGAATCGCTTGCCTCGGGTGACGCGGATCAATGGCAAGGGTCGCGTCAAGTGGTACCGCATTGGGACCAACGCGATGAGAGATCTTCGCTGTGGGAAAACCGTGACCTGACACCAGCGGTCAGTTTCGTCTTGGGGCTCGTCGGACTCAACGTCATCTTGATTGTCTTCGCAACTCTCGCGCCGCTGATCATGGAGATGATGGAGAGTTTCGTTTCTCGCCCCGACGGTTTCTTTGCCATGATGGCCTTTGTTCAGGTCGTCATGCTTCCACCGATCATCAGCTTTTCCTTCGCCACGGTCACGCCGATGTTTTGGTACGGGTCGGTGTTGCTTCGATTCATGGTGGGAATGCTGATGGTGTTGCCTGGCTGCGTGATCTTCTTCCTCTTGATGCACTTGGTCGACAACCCTCCCGACGATTTCTGGTTCGACTTTGGCGGCGTCATGTTCACTCAGTTTCTAGTTGCGGGAACGGTGGCTTTACTCGTCCAGATGTGGAGTCCGTGGACGCTGACGCACGCAAGATCGGATCAAGAGCCACTGCCGCCACTAGGCCTTTTGGCGATGATGGAATTGACTGGTGTTGCAGCAATTGGCTGCGCCGTGTTCATGTTTGAAGGTTTTGGTGATATCATCATGGGGATTCTGTTCTTCGCTGCCATGGGAGCCATTTCATCGCTGGCGGTGATCGCCATCCTGATCGCTTTCTTGCGAGAGCAAGGCCGAAACCGCTGGTCCGCGGCGATCGCCTTCTTGGCCTGCTTCGCGATGGCTTGGCTGATGTGCGGTTTCTTTGCCGTCATGGAGTTCAGCTGGGACAGCCTTGCTCCGAACAGCCTCTTTGTTTCGGCAACCGCCCTAATTGGGTCCACCGTGATCGCCGCGGTGATGTGGCTCTGTGTCAGCTGGTTGCGGTTTTGCGGTTGGCGGTGCGTCAACCGTGGTCGAAGAGAAGAATCGCTCGTCGCGGGAGCACTTTGAACACAGGAAACTGGAGTTGGCCATCGGGGGCCTGGTGTCGAGCAGGTGAGCAGAATCGTGCGGCGCGCTGCAGCGTCGAAACTTGAAACTGTACGATAGGGGTTCAGACGGGCAGGAGGATCGTGATGGTGGTGCCCTCGCCCGGAACGCTGCGGGCATGGATGGTGCCCTCGTGCGCGTCGATGATCCGTTTGCAGATTGCCATGCCCAATCCGGTGCCCGCATGTTTCGTGGTGTAGAAG
>JARFQX010000822.1 GCA_029287555.1 Rubripirellula sp.
CCCAACGGAGCGGGCAAGACAACCACGATGCGAATCATCGCAACGCTGTTGGAACCGACATGGGGCGAAGCCTACGTTTGCGACTACAGCGTGCACACCGCGCCGAAGGAGATTCGTCGACTGGTTGGCTACATGCCCGACTTCTTTGGCGTCTACGATGACATGACGGTTGTCGAGTACCTCGAATTCTTCGCCGCCTCCTACCGCATTAAAGGTGCGGCCCGTCGGGATCGAGTCGACGAGATGCTGGATGTCGTCGATCTCGACTTCAAGCGAGATGCTTTCGCGAACACTCTTTCACGGGGACAAACGCAACGACTGGGACTGGCTCGGACGCTGCTTCACGACCCACAAGTGCTGTTGCTCGATGAGCCTTTGTCCGGACTCGACCCGCGAGCTCGAATCGAGATGCGCAATCTGCTTCGCAAACTCGGCCAGATGGGCAAGACGATCATCGTCAGCAGTCACATCCTTCCGGAGTTGGCCGACGTCTGCAACAAGGTCGGCATCATCGACAAGGGCGAGTTGAAACAAAATGCGACCAAGGCAGAAGTCATCCGCATGGTTCGTCAGCACACCGTGCTGGTTGTGCAACCCGCCTCGAGTGAGCAACTCGAGGCCGTCGCGAAGGTTCTCGACGGACACGAAAAGGTCCAGGGCTGCGAAATCGGTGATAACGCCATGCGAGTCGTGCTCAAGAGCGGGGTCGAGGACTACTCGGATCTGCCCAAGTTGCTGATCCAAAACGGAATCAACTTGCGACAATTCGCCGAAGAGGAACTCGACCTCGAGTCGGCTTTCATGGCGCTGACCAAAGGGACTAGCAACCGAATGTGAGCGATTCTTTCCGCAAGGAATGGACGCCTACTCGACCGCAGCCGCGGAGACCCTGCCATCGAGCAGGAGTAGGAGTACCGGTGTAACGCCGGAGTGCGAGTACGACCCAAGAAGGATCGACAAAAAAGCGCCATTCTCAATTCAACGTGGTGTTGTCCAGTTAAGGCGACTTCGCCAACCTGACGACGAGGTTCTCCAGCAGAAAGCGATCCCGACCGTCGGCGCTGTGTGTGCCCTTGAGTCGCAAATCAGCATCGAGCAGCCAAGCCAATAAGCATCGTGCCCGCTCGCGTCCCATCCCCACAAGCTGCGCCTTGCCCCGTTGCAATTCGCCCGAACGCATTCCGGCGGCGGCGAGCGCGTCCTCGAGGCGAATTTTTCGGCCCAAACGCTCATTGTGCTCGATCACGGCGGTAGCCGTTCCCAGCCGTCTCAGCGACCAGGCAATCTGAGGCAACAGGGCGACCGGTGGCTGGCCCCCGCTCATCAGACGATCCAATTGTCGCAGGGCTTCGGATGCATCACCGGCCGCAATTGCTTCGTTGATCTCCCAGATCGTCTTTCCCTGCCAACCCGTGACGACCTCTCGGACCAGCGATTCATCGACGGTGCCGGCCGGCTCCCGATAGAGGGCAAGTTTAGCGAGTTCGGTATCCAGCATGCCGATCTCGTCGCCCAGCAATTCGACCAACGCCTCGGCTGCACCCTTGGTCAAATGACATTGATGTCGAGCGGCCACGTAGCCGCACAAAAAGCCTTGCCGCTTCGCTCCGGTCACGCCTCGCTTTGCATCCACCGCGGCGTGGCATGAAATCAACAACTGGTCCTTCTGCAGCGCCTTGTAAAGCCGCGTGTTGGAGGCGAGCGATTCCAGCTCCAATGCAAGCCGCGTCGTTGTTCCCGGATTCGATGCGTACTTCTCAATCTCGGGTCGATGGTCCTTGAGGAAGGAATCCGCCGCGCGAACAATGATCGTGCGTTTGCTTTCGCCAAAATCAAAGAGCGAGGCGGTGGCGAGTTCATCTTTCAGATCCGACCACCGCGTCGCGTCCCCATCGACCTGCAGCAAGTCTCCATCCCGGGCGACCTGCTGAAGGACCCAACTTCTCAACGTCGCATCACTTCCGAACACGGCAACCACGGCCGCCTGCAGCGGTGGTGGGTCGGTGAGGAACTCGAATGCGTGCAATTGCGACATGCCAACCACCATAACGACACCTCACCGCGGTCGCGAGGTGCCCGCGAGATCGTCAGTCGCACCATCGTTCGGTGCCGGATCTGCGCTTCGTTTGATTCGGCCGACTTCGAATTCCCGGACACCCTCCTCGACTTCTTAAGCGAGATCAACGGGAGCGGATCACTTGAAGAGAGCTTTGGGCCGCTTCGCCGTTTGGCCGTCGAGCGTTGCAGGCGCTCCACCCGAGATCGACTGAAAACCACGAATCCGGGCGCGGGGCGCCAAACCTTGCGCATCGATCGGTTGATCCAGCACGTACGAGGTGGTGTTGCCCGCCTGATCGGTCGCATCAATCCGCAAGTAGAACTGTCGCGGCAAATTGGGATCGGCACCCCAAATGTACTGGCCTTCGTTGCGCAAGCCCGCCGCAATCGTCGTCCAAGGTCCTTCCATGCTGTCACTGAACGACAGCGAGATAGGCCTCGGCATCAGGTTCTCGTCCCGACATTCGTACTGGATCACGAGCGATCCGATTCGATCCCCCTCACCGTATCGGGCGCCGGTGATTCGAACGATCGGGCTGAGCATATCCACAACGACGACAATGTCCGGCGTTTCACCCGCTTGCGGCCGCGGACTTGCCAATCCATTGCGACCCAACACGACGATGCGAAATCCAAAGACGCCCGCTTCCTGGGTCTCGATGTCGAAGGGGCTGGTGCGATCCGGGTCGCTGCCCCACAGGTCCCAAGTGTTTCCACCGTCGGTGGTGCCGTAGAGTTCGATCGCCTCGACTCCCCGGATTCCAACCGCTTCCAGTTCGTACTCCAAGCTGAAGCGAACACTGTCGCTGTAGCGGACCGGCGCTCGCTCCATCATGCTCGCGAGATCGCTTCCCCCGGCGGGCGCCGGAGTCGCCCGCTGGGTCCGATATGGTTCGGGTTGACCCTCGGGGGTCGGGATCTCCTCCTGCAACAACGACGACACTTCGGATGGTTCTTCGATCGGCCGCATCGCTTCGGCCGGAGTCTTAGGCCGATCTTGACGCTCGGCTGCTGCTGCGCCCCCAAGTCCTTCACCGGCGTTACCCAGGTAGGGCTTGCTGGCGTCTCGACGGTCGGGTTCCGGATTGGCGGGAACCGGAATCGTCTCGGGCTGGGATTGCCCGGGCGAGTTCAAGTTGAAACCGTTGCTGATCTGCTCGGGCGTTGCCGGCGGTGGTAGCCGCTCACTGACGTTCCCCGCAAGTTGCGATTGGACAGGGCGTCGACCGTTGGGAACGCCGCGCACCGATGGAGGCCCAAAGCCCAGCGGTGCGGTTCCCGCCGCGACGGGCGATGCGGGAATAGGACCTTGCGAACCCGAAGTGATCGGCTTTGGAGTGGCGTTTGGCAAGGGATAGTTTGGGCTCGAACCGAACAGGACATCGAATAACGAAGCGGGAGTATTCCCAGCCGCAGCGGCGGGCGGTGGATTGGACGCCATCGGCTGACCGGTCGGGGAAACCGCCGACGCTTGGGGAACCACTCCCGAATGATTGGTTGCCGCAGAGCGATTGGTTGCCGCAGGGCTAGCTGCCGGCCAATGGGGGGACATCTGATGCACGTAGCCATCGGCAGGTCGGACATGCGCCGGGGCAGGTGTTTGGTGGCGATCCAACTGAATCACGGGATTCGAAACGACCTGGGCCGTCAACGGGTTGGCAGAATCCATTCGGAAGGGCATCGCCTTCGCTTCCGTCGGGCGTCGATTCAGCTCAGCGGCGTAACGATTACCGTCCAAATCGGCCAGCCTCGGACGGCGAATCAATTGGTTCACCACGCTCTGGTTACCGGGCGTATCGGTCACCAGCAACTGTAACGACATCTGCTTCCAGATCTCGGTCGGCAGGAAC
>JARFQX010000845.1 GCA_029287555.1 Rubripirellula sp.
CGACGAGCCGATCACCATCGCCAAATCCCAAATCGAATCGCGAGAGATCGCGGCTGTCTCGATGATGCCCGAAGGGACGCTGCAGTACTTAGCGGATCAAGAGGTGATGGACCTGTTCGCCTACCTGCAGAGCCTCAAGCAAGTGCCGCTCCCGAATCAACCCTAGGCGAGCGTCAGCGTGAATTCGAAGTAGGCCGAATCAGGCGAAGCGCAGATCCGGCGTCGCCCAACACCCTGATACCGGCCTCCGTCTCGCCCCTCGCCCCTCGCCCCACGCCCCTCGCTTCTCGCTTCTCAGTTAGGCAACCGCACGGCTTGCCCCACCGTCGAACTTTGGATCAGCTTCATCGCTTCCTGCACAAATCCTGGCTGATCGATCAACTCGAGGACCGCTGGATGGTTCATTAGCGTCATCATCGCTTCTCCACTCATCGGTCGTCCCGACTGAAGAATTTCATTCAGTTCAGGATCGCTCCGCAGCTGCTGCATCGCATGCCGCATTTCAGGCCGCTGCTGTAGGTCCTGGATTGACGGATGTTCAAGCAGCTCGTCGATCTGGGCGGGATCCCCTAATACCTTCACGCTTCGCTGAATCTGTTCGACTTTGTTCAACGAGGGGATACGAACGAACGGATTGTAAGCGGCGATCGTTGGTCCAAGATGACTTTCCCGTGTCTTGTCCGCGGTGGTCAGGATGAAGCGGGAAACCAATTGCCCTCGCACGTCATCGGCATCGCGGAGTTTTTCCACCTGGCGTTCCATCGGCTCGATCACCATCATGCCACCAAGGAAGAACACCACGGCGACGACTCCTTCGACAGCCCCAACACCAAATCCAATCCATCGGTTCAGCCGTTCGAGTTGAGGTCGCTGGGCGAAGATGCGTTGGAGTAACCAGGTCACGATGCATGCAACGAGCAGGCCGATCAACAAGCCGGCCGTAGCGATGCTGAGGAAACGATTGGTTAATCCGGTTGTTCCAATCGTTTGACTGAGGCGCCACTCCTGGGCCAGTCCGATTGACGGAGCATAGGCGATCGCCGCCGCGAACCCCACGATCAATGCCAGAATCGAAGCGGCTCCAGCCCGGTATCCGCCAAAGGCGGCCAAACCAGCGACCACGCAGAACACCGCCAAGACCATATCCCCATCGAGCTGGAAATAGAGGGCGGGCCCGAAGAACAGTGCTGCCAACAGCAACCGACAACGCCAACTCATCGATGCCGATCTCGGGTCTTGCTCAGTCATGATTCTTTGTAGGCCTATGGTGATTAGCTTTCGGACCCTTTGAAAACCTACACCGCAAATCGCTGGGCGGCGGCGACCCACCGGGTTGATCTCAGCTACGCAGAGCGGAGCACGCCGCGTTGAGCGGGGGTCCGGGAATTCGAAGCGCCTTAACTTGTAACGATTGTCCGGTCTTCGACGAATCGGGTCGGATCGAGTGCACCAGTGGGACGAATACGTAAAACGGTGTGTGTGGCTCCGAACGATGGAATGGACCAATGAAGGCGACGGATCAGAACCGCATGTTGCGACTTTGCCTGCTGCTGCTGGGAATCGGCTTGACCTCGACGGTTAGCGCTCAACGGCCCGCTTTGCGAGGCATGCTCGATGCAAACGAGACCCAGCGCGAGGCGATTCGCGAAGAGTTGGTCCCCGAGCCGGTCAATGGAAGCTTTCGATTGCCCCTGCTCAATGCGCCCTCGACGACGGTCACGGCGGAAGCGGATCGGGACTTGCCACCCGATTTCCGCGAAGATGACGTCTCGCCGCTGCAGCCGCTGCCCGAAAGCGGATCCCAGCGATCAACCGATTGGAACTGGTCCGTCGTCGAGTGGGCGGCGCCCAATACGTTCTCGAACCCTCGCTACTTCGAAGATCGCATGCTGGAACGACATGGCCTGCAGCATCACTGCACGCACCTCCAGCCGCTCGCCAGTGGAGCTCGCTTCTTCCTGACGATCCCAATGCTGCCGTACTTGATGACGATCAGCGAAGGATGCGACTGCGAATACACGCTGGGCTACTACCGCCCCGGTTCCTGCACGCCCGCCTTCTGCCAACGCCCGCCGTACGACCGCCGTGCCATGGTGATGGAAGCCCTGTCAATCTCCGGCGTCATGATCGCGTTCCCCTGATCCGACGCGCAGCTCGAAATGGTCTCAGGCAGCAAGTGAGCCAGACAGCAAGGCTGCGTTGGACCACGAGGATCGCTGGCAGCTCTTGGTGCGTGACACCCGTTTCCACGCTATTCCCTTCTCGGGCTGCCGTGCCCAAGTAACAATCGGGTCAGTGAGGGTCCGCAATGATGACTTACGAGTCGTGCTCGTGCTAAGTCGCTCGCGACAGTGCTCGCGTTCCAGTCAATTGACGCAATACATTCACGATCGTATTCAATACGAGCACCGCTTCGCTGAGCACGAGCACGAGCACGAGCACGAGCACGAGCACGAGCACGAGCAGTCCGCACTGTTCCACAGTCGCACCGCGTTTACTTAGATGCTAGACGGAGCAGCCTGCAGCTTGTGACTCGAACTCGAGCGCGACCATTCCCAGACTCCGAACAGGAGCAGGCTAAAGGCCATGTCACCGGCCAGGGTATATCCGAAGAAAGGAATCGCAGCCGTGTAGCAGGCCACCAGACCGGACAGCGTCATCGCGTACCAACCGCCCAGCCAAACTCCGAAGTTGCTGAGCAGAAAGAACATCGTGGAAGCGAGGAGTGAACCGGCCGGTACGCGGGCGAATCGATGCGAACTGAGCGACATCAAGCGTCCAACGAACACCGCGGCCGTCGCCCCGGCATAGACGGTTGCCATCGTGATCGGTTGATAAAAACCCATCCCAGAGACGCCCAAGAGTTGGCCGATCAAGTCGCTGAGGCACAAAATCACGATCGGCACAAGATAGGCTCGCACGCCGCTCAGGTAGCACCCCGCAAACAGACCAATTGCCCCGACGCAGGCGACGTTGGGCGGGTGAGGCAGGAAGCGGCTCGCCGCCGCGACAAGAATCAACCAGTAAAACATTGCTACAAACCGATCGGGGAAATCTTCCGTTACCACCAGTGCAACTGTTCTAGCCGCTGCGCCACTCGAGGAAAAGAGCACACCCGGGCAACCGACACTCAACTTCGGGCCTACCTGGTCCCCGCGGCGGATCAAGTTAGGCCCAACGGTTCTCCGATCGGACGAGCGGACTTGGTTTCGGGCTCGCCGTCTTCCGCATACAACTCGCGGAGATCCGACTCGGTACCCAGTCGTCCGCCGGCGCTCCAGTAAAGGGAGTAGGTGACCGGCACCAGGTAGAGCACGACAAACGTCGCAAAAAGCTCACCGAAGGCGATACTCGTCGCCATCGGGATCAAGATCTGGGCCTGTATCGAGGATTCCATCAGGATCGGCGTCAGGCCACCAATCGTCGTGATGGTCGTCAGCAAGACGGGGCGAAAACGACGCACGCCCGACTCATGCAGCGCCTCGTCAATCGGGACGCCCGACCGCACCCGTGAGTTGATGAAATCAATCAACACAATCGAATCGTTCACCACGATGCCCGTCAACGCCACGATGCCGTACATGCTGAACAGGGTCAGCGGAATGCCCATGATCAAGTGACCGACGACGGCGCCGAACATGCCGAAGGGAATGATCAACATGACCAACGCAGGCTGGATCGCTGACTTGAACTCTAGGGCGAGCAGGACGAACATCACCAACAGGGCAACGACAAATCCGCCGAACAAACTGCCAAGTGACTCGGCGCGTTGCTCCTGCTGGCCCTCCCATCGGACGCGCAGCGTCGGGTAGTCTTGCAGCAACTGGGGAATGAAGTTGGCTTGCAGATCAGCGACGATCTCCGCAGCATTTGCCACGTTTTCATCCAGATCGGAGGAAACGGTAATCGCTCGCGACTGGTCGATCCGGTTGATTTCCGAGTAGCTACGAACGATATCGATCTCGGCCAACTCGGTAATCGGACGTTCGACGCCGTCGTCGAGTCGCACGCGGATCTCGTCAAAATTAGAGAGCAGCCGACGGTCATCACGCGGGTACGTGACCATGATCTTGACTTCGTGCCGACCCCGCTGAACGCGCATCACTTCTTCGCCGTAATAGGCCGCCCGAACAGTCTCGGCCAGATCCGCTGTCCGGACGCCCATCGCGAAGGCCTCCGGCTTGATGCGGAAGCGATACTCCCATTTACCCGGGACGGAGTCGTCGGTGATGTCGAACAAACCCGGGTACTCAGAAAGTTTTTCCTTGCTTCGCTCAACGGCTTGGTCCAGATCCTCGACCGCACTGGTTGGACCGAGCAGCTTGAATTCGATCGGCGTACCGCCGGGGCCGAATGAGCGGGTTCCCAGTGACAACTCCTCGGTACCCGGGATGGGCCCGACCTTTTCACGCCACTTGCCGACGATCTCCTGGCTCGGCACGCCCCGCTCTTCCGACTTGATCAACTCGATTTCGACACTCCCTTTGTGGCTGCCGCCGGCCGAGGGCGAAGGGGACCCTCCCGGTCCGCCGCGTTGAACCTGGGCTCCGACGACGCGGAACGAATTCTTAGCAATCGGCCTGCCGCCAGCTTCGTATTCGTCCGCTACCTCCCAGAAAGCATCTTCGACGCGTTTCATCGCAGCTGCGGTCGCGGTCGCCGGCGTGCCGTCCGGAAAGACAACCGACGCGTTCAGGGTATTGCCGTCGACTCGGGGAAAGAAGCTGAACTTGATCGTTCCCGATCGTTGCAAACCAAAGGTCAACAGCAGTGCGGCAATGCAGACGGCAACCACGATCAATCGATTGCTCAGCGCGAAATCAAGCGTTGGCCGATAAATGCGATTGATGTACCAGTCGAGACCGCGTGTGGCCAACCGATTCGCCCACATCGCTGGGGCCATCAGCCAGCGAAAGGCGAAGAAGACAAAACCGATCACGCGAAACGCCAGGCTTTTCTCGTGGGCTAAGTGACATGGCAGGATCGTCACGCATTCGATCAGCGAAGCGATCAGCATCGCGATGATGGCGGCCGGCATGACCGACGTGAACTTGCCCATCGTCCCGCTGACAAACAACAATGGCGAAAACGCCACCACGGTCGTCATCACCGCGGTGATCACCGACGGAATCACTTCCACCGTGCCGTCGATCGCCGCTTGCAAGTAGGGCTTACCCATTTGCCGATGGGCGAAGATATTCTCGCCCACGACGATTGCATCATCGACAACGATCCCCAACGCCATCACGAACGCAAACATCGATATCTGGTTCAGCGTTTGCCCGGTGATGTAGAGCCAACCCGCCGCGGCGAATAACGAAAACGGAATCCCCAGGGCCACCCAGAACGCCAGTTTCGGGTCAAGAAACAACATCAACAGGACGAACACGATGATCAATCCTTGAAGCCCATTGCGCAGCAACAACTCCAGACGTCCGCGAACTTCAACGGACTCATCGCTCCAGGTCACGAGCGAGTACCCGGGCGGCAGCACCGCGCTGTCCACGTAGCCCTTGACCGCGTCAATCATCGCAAACAGGTCTTGTGAGGTGCTGCGTTGCACCGACAAAGCCATGGCGGGCTTGCCTTGAATCAGATTGATCGCGGTTGAATCGGTGAACTCGTCACGAACCGCGCCCAGGTCGCCAACGGTCAATACCGCCCCGTTGGACTCCACAACGAGCGGAAGTTCGGCCAACTCTTCGCCGCTGGTGCGACGGTTGTTACCCCGCAGCAAAACCTCTTGGGATTCGCTGCGGATCGAGCCGGCGGGCAACTCGCGATTCTCACGGCGAATGATCTCGGCGGCCCGTCGAAGGGTCAAACCGTAGGAACGCAGCGTCTCCTCGGGGATCTCAATGTCAATCTGGTAGTCCCGCGCCGCCATGTAGTCGACTTGGGCAACTTCGGGAATCGCAAGCAAGTCATCGCGTACACGCTCGGCGACCTCGCGCAGCTGGAGTTCTGCCTGCGTGTCGATCAAGCCAGTCTCTTCGCCACTCCACGGGCCGATCACTCCCACTCGGATCGAGGGCCGGCGATTGGTGACCAGCGTGATCTGGTGCTCCTCGGCCTCGAGCGGAAAACTGGGAATCCGATCGACTTCCGAACGGACTTCATCCAGCACGCGGTCCGGCGAGCGGCCTCCGGGTATCAACTCCAGTGCGACGCTGCACGCTCCCTCTTGGGCCACCGTCGTGACCTTCTTGACCCCTTCGATCGTGCGCACCGCCTCTTCGATCTTCTGGCCAATCCCCTCCTCGACCTCTTGGGGCGCCGCGCCGGGGTAGGGAACGGTAATCAGGATGCGGTCCAATTCGAATTCGGGAAATGATTCCCGCCGCATCGAACGCATGCAGTAAAACCCGACCACCAGCACGGCGACCATGCAAAGATTTAGCGCCGAACTGTTGGCAATCGCCGACCGAACGAGGTTTCTCATCGCTTCCCAGCCTCCGACATTCTCGGCCGTTCCTGGGACTTTCCAGACTCGGCCGCTCGACCTGCCTCGCGAACCTCCAACCCTTCAATCGGCGTAGCCAACGGCGAGACAACCACGCGGTCGCCCGCTTGAAGCCCGTCGTCTTGCTGGTACGCGACGACATAGTCAGCACCCGAAGTCGCAACTCGGACTCCCTTGCGACGCAGCTTGCCTTCGACGACCGTCCAAACTTCGTTCCCCGGTTGGATCGCCTCTTGGGGAATCCTTACCAGCGGAATCGGTGGATCGGCCGTGATCTGGACTTTGACGAACATGCCCGTCATCAACGTGGGCGGCTTTGCCTGTGGCCCGACGGTGCCGTCAGGCTTGCCAATTGCCTTCACGCTAAATGGCCTGTCGACGTGCAAGCGACAGGGAATCATGCGCGTCTGATTATCGATACCCGCCCCATCGTATCGATTTAGAACGCCATCCCATTGATAGGAAACCGGACCAAGCTGATAGATGATGCTCGCGGCGGTCTCGGGGAAGTCATAGGCATCGACCAAAGCAACAACTGCCCCGTCGCCACCATCGACGACATTCGGCTCCCGGCCACCTCCCCGCTGATCCACCTTCCCGGACGCGAGATTTTCGGAGACGCCCGTCTTGAATGCACTGGGGTCACTCTGCCACAGCCAGTACATCTGCCGCATGTGCAATTTGCAAGTCACATCGAGCTGCGAGGTATCTTGCAGCGAGATCACCGTATTCCCCGCCTGGATGTATCCGTCCTGTTCCACGTTTTCATTGACAATGATGCCGTCGAGGGGCGCGAAGATCTCAGTCCGCTCCAAAGCCAACCGTGCCTTTTCCAGATTTGCCTCCACGAGATCCTTGCCGCTTTCCATTCGAACAAGGCGTTGATTGAGCAATGCTCGGTTATCCTTCAGTCCTTGCAACGTGTTCCGCGTCGCCAACTCCGCTCGCCGCGCGGTGTCCAACTCGGTCTGCGAGGCAGCGGCGGTGGAAGAGAGCCGCAGATTTCGATCGAGTTGTCGCTTGTCAATCTCCAACTGCTCGGTGGTTAGTTGAATTTGATTGTCGGCCGTGACGATCTCCAACTCCAGCTCGCGGAGCATCGCGTCAGCCTGCTTCAACTCCTCGTCCAATCTGGCGATTTCGAGCTGATAGTCGCTCTGATCGATGCGCAACAGAAGCTCGCCCTCCTGGACCGCGCGCCCGGTGCGACAATTCTCTGACTTGAAGGCGATGCGTCCACCCACTTGAGCGGCAATCTCAATTTGTCGGAACGGAACCACAACGCCGTCCACCTCAAAGCGGATCCCTTGATCGTGGTTCGCGGCGACCGCCGTGCGCACCATCGGGGCACCGCCTCGTATCGGCGGGCGAGTTGGAACTTCCGACTTTCCCATCCAATACACGGCCAGTGCTGCACCGACCACGATCAGCAGCGAGAGGACCGTGCGCGTAACTAAGCCCAGTGTTTTCATGGAATCCGTGTTTTCATCGAGCCAGAATCTTCGTGGTACCCGTGTCTTCGTTTCAACTCGCGACCGTCGACAACCGTAGACTTACCCCGGACCGAAGGGAACGAATCCATTGCTCGGCCCCGCCACGGTCGACCCCATTACCCAAGCCGCAACTCTTGAAGTTGCGCATGCGCCCGAGCCATTGGAAAATCGTAACCGAATGCATCAGCAAAGGAATGAATAAATGGTAACCCGACGCGTCACGGCTTGTTGATTCAAGTGAGCCGCGACGCGTGACGGCTTGTTGATCTAATCGAAACCCGACGCGTCAGCGAGGAACGGACCGCCGTTAATCGCCAGTAAGGGCTTCCTCGCTGACGCGTCGGGTTACGAAAAAGGCGTAACTTCAAAAGTCGCAACCCCAAGCAACAGTCTAACTGCAGTGCGCGGTGAAACGAGTCTCGAAAGTTCAGCGGCTATACAGATCGAGTAACTGCAAGCGGGTCGCGGTCAACCGGCCCGCAAGCGTTTGGGCCACACACTTCATCAACTGATAGCCGACCACCGGGTTGGACTCGCAGAGGGCGATCAGTTCCGGACCTGGCAGCTCGATCGCCCGAGTCGGCTCCTGGCATCGAGCGGTCGCTGTCAGTCGCCCACCGCCGAGAACCGTCGTCCAACCCAACAACTCTCCCGGACCGACCGTCGAGATCGGGGAGCATTTATCTGGATCACAAATCTCCAACACGACGTGCCCGGTCACGATCAGGTAGCAGTGGGTAGCCGGCTCGCACTCGGTAAAGATCACAGTGCCAGCGGAAAACTCGACCTCCTCGGCCAATTCGGCGAGCGATCGAATCTCCTTCTCGCCCATCCCCTTGAAAAGCTCTAAAGCGCGTAGCCTTGCGTAAACTTCGTCGGAAGCCAAGTGACTCATCGATCAACCGTCCTGCGTGTTGTTCCCGTGCTCCCCAATTCTACGACAGCGATCGGCACGCGGCGAGAGGAGCGGAAAAACGAGGTGGAGGACGTCCCGCCATCGAAACGACAACCTGACTTGCCCGTCGGGCTCCTCGATCGTCCGCAGCCAAAGTCCGCGACGATTCTCTCGTCGGTTGGTTACCGCCTGGTTTCGCTTTCGAAGAGTGGATCAATGGGATAAACTGGAATTTCCCTCCGGGCCCGGTGGCTAAATGGAAGCCTGCCATTGAGGCCCGCCATTCCCGCCTCCAGCCATGGGTCCCGTTTCGGAACCACCTGTCATGAAGTATCCCAATCCCGCTCGGCGACGATTCCTAAAAGCTTCCGGCATCGCCATTGCCCTGCCACCGATGCCATCACTCGCCGGTGCATCGACCGCTCAACGGGCCGCAGAAAAGCCGGTTCGAATGGTTTGTGTTGGCAATGAGTTCGGCATGTACCCAGGGGCGTTCTGGCCCGAGTCGGCCGGCGGCGACTACGAGCTGACGCCACTATTGGAACCTTTGGCCAAGCACCGTTCCGATCTCACGTTGTTCTCGCATCTCGATCACGGGCTCAAGGGAGGCCACTTCGCGGTCCACACGTTCTTGACCGGCGTCAAAGCCGCCGAAGCGCGAGGCATGCCCGATGGAGGCATCAGCCTGGACCAACGCGCAGCCGAACATGTCGGCGCGCTAACAAGATTCCCTTCACTAACGATCGGCTCCGAAGGCGGTCTGCATGGCGGTTGCCGGATGAGCTGGACGCGAACCGGAACCCGGGTTCCACCGATCGATGGGCCAAACGAATTATTCCGCATGCTTTTCTTGGACGATGACGCGAACGCCAAACGGAAGGCAACCGATCGAATCGAGCTTCAGGGCTCGATCCTTGACGCGGTCCTGGGCGACGCAAAGTCGCTTGGCCGCAGATTGAACAAGAGCGACAACCGCAAGCTCGATGAATACCTCTCGTCGGTTCGAGACGTCGAAGTCAGGCTCGATCTTCAAAAGCAATGGCAGGATGTCCCCAAACCAGCCCCGCCGATCGAAGAACCCAAGGACGAAGGACTCACTCGTGATTTGCCGAAGATCTACGACTTGATTGCGCTGGCCCTGCAAACCGATTCGACGCGCGTGGCGACCCTTGAAGTCGGCGGCTCGTTTGCCGCACGCGACCTTGGTATTAGCCAGGGCTATCACAGCCTTTCGCACCACGGGCAGGTTCCAGAAAAAATCGACTTACTGGTTCAGATCGAACGTTACCAAGTCGAGCAGTTCGCACGGTTCCTCGATAAGTTGAAGTCGATCCAACAAGATGAAAGCGATCTGACGTTGCTCGACAGCACCATGGCCCTATTCGGCAGCGGCATGGGCAACGCAAACTCTCACACCAATCATGACTTGCCGGTCATCCTGGCGGGCGGCGGATTCCACCACGGCGAACATCGCCGCTACCCCGAGGAGTCTCGCCGACGTGTACCGCTCTGCAATCTCTACGTTTCCATGCTGCACCGGTTTGGAGTGGAATCCGACTCCTTCGCAACGAGTACGGGAACGCTCCGTGGCCTGGAGTTTGCTTAACGATGCGTTGTTCCGCTAACGCCTTGCTGCTTCCACTCGCTTTGCTGTGTTGCTTATTCATCGCCCGCAGTTCGCTGGGCGAGGAAAGGACTGCCGACGCAGGCGATTCGGCAGCTGATTCATCAGTCTTCGAGAACAAGGTCGCCACTTTTTTGCGTGAGTTCTGCGGCGACTGCCACAATGCCGACGAGCAAAAAGGGGATCGCCGGTTCGATCAACTACCGGCGGTGATCGCCGATGACGATGCGCTCGTTGATTATCAGGATATCGTTGACCAATTGAACCTCGGCGCCATGCCTCCGGACGATGCCCAGCAGCCCCCCGCATCGGCCCGCCGCGAGGTCGTCGATTGGATGACCGGTCAACTGGACCGCTATCACCAGGCACGCAAGGGTTCCGGTGGCGAAACGGTGCTGCGGCGACTCAACGCGCGCGAGTATCGCAACACGGTGCGCGACCTGATGCGGCTGGATATGACCATGTTTGATCCGACGACCAAGTTTCCCCGCGATCAGACGACCGAAAATCTCGACAACGTCGGCGAGACTCTCGTCACCTCCGGACACCTGTTGGCTCGCTATCTCGAGGCCGCCGAGAAAGTGGTCCGCAAAGCGGTTGGCACGACTGAGCGACCGGAGCCCCAGCAATGGGTATTTCGAGACGGCTTCGATCAACAACCCGAAATCGATCAGGTGCATCGCAAGACCAACGGCTTCAAACACCTGACGCTTTATGATGTCGTGGGTGCCGACAAACACGAGGGCGCTTATGCTCCGATCCACGAGTTTGCCGAGGGTGTTCCGGTCGATGGTGTTTACGAGATTCGGCTCCTGGCTGAAGCGGTCAACCGACTGCACCCGTACGATCCGGACTTTCTTGGCACCGATCCCAGTGAGCCACTTCGTCTTGGAATCGTCGCGGGCAATCATGGGGCTGGAACCCTTCACCTTCCGCAACCGATCGAACCTCTGCTTGCGGAACTCGAACTCTCCGATGATCAGCGGTGGTGCTCGGTGCGAGTCTGGCTCGACGCCGGCTACACGCCACGGTTCACCTTTCGAAACGGCTTGATGGACGCCCGCAATCTGTGGAGCAAGTTGATTCGAAAATATCCCGACCAATTTCCCGAAGGCAGCCACAAGGGGATCGTCTCGGCCCGGTTCAACGCCATCAAGCATGGCAAGCTGCCCCATATTCGGATTCACGAGGTCGAGATTGAGGGACCGATCGTCGACCAGTGGCCCACCGCGAGCCAGCGAGTGCTATTCGGAGACGACACTTCAGGGCCAAGAGACGTCTTGCGATGGGACGATTCGACCATGCGTCGACAGGTCCGCCGAATCGCATCACTCGCGTATCGCCGTCCGGCCACCGACGAAGAGGTGGACCGGATCATGGGGGTGATCGCAGCTCGCAATCAGGCTGGTCGAACACCGCTGCAGGCTTATACGGATGGGCTTCAGGCGATCCTCTGCTCCCCGCACTTTCTCTACCTGGAAGAACCGGGTGATGGGCAACTCTCGCCCTACGCACTTGCCTCTCGACTTTCCTACTTCCTTTGGTCGTCGATGCCCGATGAAGAGCTGATGCAGTTGGCTGCTTCAGGTGAATTGAATGACGACGAGGTGCTGAAGGCTCAAGTGCTGCGGATGCTAAACGACGCCAAGTCGGACGCCTTCGCACAAGATTTCCTCGACGGCTGGCTTGGCCTTCGGGAACTGGGAGCCACACCGCCTGATCGGTCGTCCTTTCGGGACTTCTACCACTATGATCTCGATTCGGCGATGCGTCGTGAAACCTTTTTGTTCGTCCGTCATTTGATCGACGAAAACTTAAGTATCCGGAACTTCTTGGATTCCGAGTTTACGTTCGTGAACAAACCTCTCGCGAGGCATTACGGGATTGACGCTCCCAGCGGTTTTGAGTTCCAGAAGGCATTGCTTCCAGATCGACGACGCGGTGGCTTGCTGGGCCAGGCAAGCGTGTTGACACTGACCGCCAACGGGGTTGATACGTCACCCGTTGTGCGAGGTGTTTGGCTTCTGGAGAACCTGCTGGGGACACCGCCGAGCCCACCGCCACCCGACGTCGAACCCCTCGACCCGGATGTGCGTGGAGCGAAAACAATCCGCCAGCAACTCGACAAGCATCGCAGCAATCCCAGTTGCTACGATTGTCATCGCAAGATTGATCCGCTTGGTTTTGCGTTGGAGAACTTCGACCCGATCGGTGGATGGCGGGAATCGTACGACCGCGGCGCGAAAATCGATGCCTCGGGGGAACTGCCGGGCGGTAAGACTTTCGATGACGTCGAAGGGCTTAAGTCGGTGCTGCTCGATCAGCCCGATCAATTCGCCGCGTCGGTCGCCAAGAAACTGATGGCCTACGCGATTGGACGTCATGTTGAGCCGACCGATCGGCCGCACATCGATAGGATCGTGAATGCGACGGGCAACGATTATCGGCTACGAGACGTGATCGTGCAGGTCGTGCTCAGTGAGCCCTTCCGAAACCCGTAGCCGCGTGGGTCCCGGAAACACCTTGTCGAAGAATGTCCTTGGTCCGGGAGCAATTTATGGAAACACTGCGTGGCGCCGTGATCGGAGCCGGTTACTTCAGCCAGTTCCATTTTGATGCTTGGCAACGGATCGACGGCGTCGAGATGGTTGCCTGCTGCGACCGGGATCGCGCCCGAGCGGATCAGGTGTCCCAGCGTTACAACATCCCGAATGCCTTCGACGACTTTCGGGAAATGCTCGAAGCCATCGATGTCGATTTTGTTGACGTGGTCACGCGCCCCGAGACCCATCTCGAAATTTGCCAGGAGTTGGCC
>JARFQX010000867.1 GCA_029287555.1 Rubripirellula sp.
GAATCCAAGGATGACGATGATCAGCCCACTGACTTGGTAGAAGCGGTGGACGGCGTCGCCCTTACCCCAAAGGATTCTTGAGCGGGCAACCATCAGTCGATAGATGATGAATTCGCTTTTCATGGTGCCGCAGGCCAACATGAACAGGCCCGCCACAGCCATCAGTGTTCCCCAGAGAATGTGCATCAAGCTCTCTCCCAACAACATGCATCTGGTTTTGCGTACCGGTCCCACCAGCCGATCATAGAGTTCGCAGCATCCTTGTTGGAGAGGTGTCGGCCTGAACGCTGACTTCGGGCCGTACCAATCCATCCCCCTCCAAATCAGTGCATCGACGGCTCGAATCCGCTTCGGTGTGGGCGCCGATGCATTGAAGCGGATTTGCTTCGTCCATTCGGCTGGTCCAGCTTCAGCGCCGAAAACGGACAGCAGTCGTCCAGCTGAATGGCTCTGATTCCGGCGTTAAGGTCTCACCGAGCACCAGTCGCTGCATCACGGCCCTTGCGTAATGAACATCCAGACGGTGATCGTGAGGTGGTAGATGTGTTCGCGATACTCGTACTTCAGTTCATCGCAAATCCGAGTCACTTCGACCTGTGGCAACACCAAGTCCAGGACGAGCGATGATGCTTTTTCGAGCTTGCTTTGAATTACGAAGCTGACATCGATAGACTGACCATTCACGGCGAAGCCTCAGGTGAAAGAGTGCGATAGCTATCACTATTCCATTGGGAATCGCTGTGTTTTCAACACTCGCGGGGCACAATAAATGCCATCTCCAATTGCTTTCACTGTCCGTCGTGTTTGCAGGCAACAACTGCCCTAGATGCGTGCGTTTTCCTTTCCGCCCGTGCCTTTCATAGCTGACACCTTTTCTTCGCCACCTCGCCTATTACTCACCGAGCATTCGTGATCCAACGGCGCTAGCCGTGGGCCTTTTGAGTGCCTCCGCCCGCCCCGGTGCCACTGACCCTTCGAGTCGCCTCCTCCACTCGCGTTCTTGCTGGATGCACGCACGGGTTCAGCGTCGCCAATGACGGGCGACAAGATCCGTGAACCCCGTCAGGTGGTCGCGTACAATCCCGCTGATGATGCATCCGTAATGCATGCCTACCTTCAACTGAGACGGCGCGGGATTTCGCTGGTTGTTGATCGCTCTCAGCTTTCGCTACATGTAGGATGTACTGCGAGGCGCGGAAACAAACGATCCGCGTATTGTGTGAACTTTGCGTTTTCAGCTACGGCATGATGACGAACTCCGCTTTCGGCCAAGGCGTGTCACCGCTCGCAGCTACTGGGCGAAGCTTACGTCGGACCAGTCATTCTATTATCTCACTGGCAACAGATGGAAATGAGCGAATCGAAGCATCGCGGGCGTATCGATGAGGAAGGCGACCGCGATGAGAGAATCGCGACTTCGAATCGGCCTCAGAAGATCCGCATTGCCATCGTTGCACTCGTCGTCTTCGTGTTTTTGAGTGTCGTCGCAACAACAAGGATGGTAACAACTTCCATCGACAACGTTACTTTCTCGGCCCGACTCGGAACTCCGCGGGCTAACCGGTACGGTGAACAGATCAATTGGTGGGATCAAATTCCCAGTGACCGCCAGAGCCGCGTCGTCGCGATCAACACATCGGGCGAACCGAGTAACATTCATCCAAACGACTACTCGGGTGCCGAGTCGTGCCGCGAATGCCATGCTGAAAACTACGAATCCTGGTCGACTCATCCACATCGTTTCATGAACGCTTATGCCAACGAGTCGACGGTCAAAGGCGACTTCTCGGGCAACGCCACGATTCGCTACTTGGGAGGACTTGGGGAGTTTTATCAGGAAAACGGCGAGTATCGAATGAAGCTGACGCGTGACAAAATCACGCGCGTCTACGTCATTAATCAAACCATTGGCTCCCGATTCACCCAATACTACGTCGGTAAGCAGGTCCTCGGTCCCGAACCAGCAGATCATGAGTTTTGCACGACCGATCACGTGCTGCCATTTGGCTACTGGATGGATGAACGCAAATGGATCCCCATCGTTCATGTCCACCCTGTCCGCGAAGGAGTTTTTCTGAATGACGAAGAAGAATTTCCATCGGACCGGCGGCGGGATCCCTTCTCCGAACCTGGATTCGCGCCATACTCGAATTGCAACGCCTGCCACACAACCTTCCCGCTTGCTGATTTGATGGTCAACCGCCCGGAGATTGTTGCCATTCACGTCCCGCACCGAGTTCATTTCTGCGGTTCGGAGTACTTACAGCAATACCACCCCGACGTTTGGGAACCGGGGAAGCAAATAGCCGAAATCTCGCCCCAAGAGCTTAAGCACATCAAATCAGTCATGAAACAATGGGAAGCCCCAGACAAAGCAGTCAACCTCGGCATCAGCTGCGAAGCCTGTCACATGGGCAGCAAGGCGCATGTGGAGGACAAACAAAAGAAGCCCGATTTCTTTGCAAGAAGTCCCCATTTGCATCTCGAAGACGTGGCCGAAAAAGATTTTGGCCGTACCCAAATCAACATCAATTACATCTGTGGTCGCTGTCATGCCGGCAGCCGCCCCGAGTATGCGGGGGGGATGTCGACCTGGAACTCTACGGAATACACAGACGCGATTGAAGGCAGTTGCTATTCGCAGGCGACGTGTATCGATTGTCACGATCCACACACCGGCATTGGAAAAACGTGGCAACATACGCCGGCAGAAGATGATCAATCCTGTATTCGTTGCCATCAACAGTTTACGGACGACGATGCCGTACAAGCTCATACGCATCACGAATCGAACACGGCGGGGTCTCGCTGTATGAATTGCCATATGCCCCGTTTGAACGAAGGGCTTCAAGATGTCGTTCGCACGCACACGATCTTTTCACCGACCAATCGTTCCATGATCGAGAGGAATCAACCCAACGCCTGCAATCTTTGTCATCCCGACCAGCCGATCGATTGGACGTTAACCCACTTGAAGGATTGGTACGGCGCGACTTATTCAGAGCAAGATCTTTCCATCTCCTATCCCCATCGCGACGCTCCGGTTGCGATCAGTTGGCTCTCGACTGAGAATACGTCCGTTCGCCTGATCGCAGTCGATGCGCTGATCAGGACAAAATCATTCTGGGCGATGGACGAGCTGCTTCAAGCACTAGACGATCCCTTTTTGATCAATCGACAATTCGCCAGCAGAGGCCTGGAACAGCTGCTCGACATCGATCTAGACGATTATGGTTACCAGTTCTACATGAGCGCCGACGAACGAACCGACCCCCTCAAAAAACTGCGCATCGCCGTTCAAGCGATGGAGCTACCGGACGACCAGAGCCAGGACTGATTCACCCAAGGGCCCATGATCAGGACGTAGACCTGATCGACTTCGAGCCTGGATTGGAGAATCGATCAGCCGCAAATCGGCGGTAGCGCCTAGCAGCGTGTTGAAATTCCGCATTTATTGCGGCGATCCGTGCCTGCACGGTCGCGTCGGCGGAATGATGCAGATTGGTCGAAACTGATTTTGATCGACCACTCGTCGCGACAGGAAGCCGAGCCGGCATTGATAGGTTGTCAGTAGGTTGAAATTGATCGAATAAAGCCTTTCGCCATTGGTCGCAACACAGGAGGATCGCCACAGCAAGATAGGCCAAGAGCCGACACGGATTGTCCGGGGAACTCATGGCAATCTGAGCTCGGAAAATCGACGGATTGTCCGAGCAACTCATTTGAAATGGGGCGCCGCAGCAAACCGCCATTTGTTGCTTGGCTCATGGCTGTCGCTGGGTATCCACACCGCATTCACCAGCAAACGTAACCCCTCATTGAATCTATTGATCACGAAGCAAGGCCAAGGGGCGGGAATCGACCCGAAGCTGATTCGATCACCGTCTGGATTCCTGCGGGCGGGTGCATCGGCTTCAGCGGCGTGGCGGAATTGGTTCAGCGCACTCTTCTCAGAATCTCGGACCAGATTGATAGGAAAATGCAGCCATGCGGCGCAACTGCGAGAGGTGCTGATACTGAAGCGGCGGAGTGGATTTTCTTCGCGCAGCAAGCTGGTCCACCCGCTGTCAGTTAACGATGTTGGAGCGGGAGCTTCCAAGGGCCCCAGACGCACGCACCATTGCTCTCCAATAAGTCAATGCTGGAACCGAAGGCCATGTACAGGTACAAAATTGGCATAGATAGCTAGCCGACCAAAAAGCGAATCTCGCCACACATGTCCAACGAAGAAGTCCCTGAATCAGATCAACCGGGTCCCGAGCAGCCGACTCTGCCGCTACACGACCAATCGCTTGACGATTCAAGACTTCCGCCAGCGAACACAAGCGGAGACGACGCCACGTTACCACCGAAGGATCCGTGCGCAACTGGAGCAAGGGGCGTTACAGGTCGAGACGACGGGGACGCTGATGCGGCAATTGCTCCAAACCCCGATGCGAGGAAAGCCACTGTTGGCGACCGGATCAAATATTTTGGCGACTACGAGCTCATAGAAGAAATTGCTCGAGGTGGTATGGGCGTTGTCTACAAGGCTCGCCAAGTCAATCTCAATCGTATTGTTGCGTTGAAGATGATCTTGGCCGGGCAGTTTGCAGGAAGCGAGGATGTGCAGCGTTTTTACACCGAAGCCGAAGCGGCGGCGCAGTTGGATCACTGGGGCATCGTGCCGATTTATGAAATTGGTAAACACGACGGCCAGCATTATTTCTCAATGGCCTATGTCGAAGGCAAAAGCCTTGCAGACAAGATTCGCAGCGGGCCGATGGAACCATGCGAAGCAGCCGCTCTGTGCGCGAAGATCGCCGAAGCGATGTCGTACGCACACGAGAAAGGTGTTATCCACCGAGACCTGAAACCGGCCAACATCTTGCTTGATCGCGACAGCACTCCGAAGGTGACTGACTTTGGCCTAGCCAAACAAGTCGAGTCCGACAGCGATCTCACGCGCACCGGCGCGGTGTTGGGCACGCCAAGCTACATGCCGCCCGAACAAGCGAGTGGTGACGCTGAGTCCGTCGGTCCACTCGCCGATATCTATTCGTTGGGAGCCATTCTTTACAACCTGCTGACCGGCCGACCGCCATTTCAAGCCGCCAATCCGGTCGACACCCTCATGCAGGTATTGCAGCAAGATGCTATTCCACCAGGAGACCTCAACCCCAAAGTTGACCGCGATCTAGAAACAATCACGTTGAAGTGTTTGGACAAACAGGCGGATCGTCGCTACGCATCAGCAATTGATTTGCACGATGATCTGAAACGATTTTTGGACGGAGAACCGATTCAAGCGCAACCGCCGACGTTCGGGTATCGCTTTCAAACGGCGTATCGGAAACATCAGAAAGAGATTCTGATCGGCGTCTTCTTTGGTTTTGCGATTTGCGCTGGACTTGCCGGAACCACGGTGATGTGGAACCCGGCATCAAATGCTGAGAATGACGCGTTGCAACTCGCAGATCGGAATGAACAGCTTGCTGCCAAAGCAACCTTTCAATTGGCTGTGGCTCGCTGGGATGCCAATCGGATCTCTGAGGCGCGCGACCTACTGCGGCAAGTTTCCAACGAGTATCGGAACTTTGAATGGGACTTTTGCAGCGCTCGATTTGAAGGCAGCTACATGTCATTGGAGGGACATACCAACGACGTAACAGATGTCACGTTCAGTGCAGATGGAACCAAAGTTGCCTCAACCAGCCGCGACGAGACGATTCGTATTTGGGATTCCGTCCAGGGGACGCTGCTGACGACGATTACGGCTAAATCACCGCGGATTGAGTCGGTCGCCTTCAGCCCGGACGGAACGAAGATCGTCACAGGAGGCAGTGATCTGGTTCTTTGGGATGTTCAAACCGGCATGCGACTTGCTGAGTTCGAGGGACATGAGAACACCGTCAACGACGTAGCTTTCAGCCCAGACGGTTCGCTGCTGGCTTCCGCAAGCGGAATCTATGACGGCTACGATAGTACAGTCCGCTTATGGGACGCATCCACTGGCCAGGAACTCTTGAAAATTGGCTACGATTGGGATTCTGCTCCAGGTAAACGCTTCACCGACGTGATGTTCACGCCGGACGGCAACCAGTTGATCACCGGTTGCAATGACCGAAATGTGCGTATTTGGGATCGCGAATCTGGGGAACTCCTGCGA
>JARFQX010000885.1 GCA_029287555.1 Rubripirellula sp.
GAATTGAATTTGATCGAGCCGCTTTTCCTCGAGCTCCAACTGATTCACCCATTCACATAGCTTGCCGTGGTTGGCTAACCACTGTTGCATTTCCTCGGGTTGACCCGCTTTGATTCGACTAGCCTCCCAGACCTCCATCCAGTTTGACTTGGCGGAGACGAAACCTTGATGCGCCAACTCCACCGCGAGCTTCGACTCTCGGATTTTGTGATCGAGCAGGGCAAGTTCCGACTCCAGTGCTTCGCGACGGTGCACGTGCTCGGAATGTTCTCGCATCGTATCGGCCAACTGATCGGCTTGGCGAATCAGTCCGCGAAGACGGTCAATCGAGGCGTTCCATTCCTCGCCCGCATGGACCGTGTCGACAAGATGGTCGGCTGCCTGATCACGACTCCGTCGGGCCTGGAGGAGTTCGTCGAGGGTTGGCAGTCGATGCGCCGCCTGGGCCTCAGTGAGTTGGCGTTGGACGTCTTCGCGCTGTTGCCGCAGTCCTTTCAACGCAGACTCTTGATGATTCACCTCGTGCAGCGCACACCGAAGTGTTTCGGCCAACTGCCTGATCACGCTGTCGCTTGGAATCCTGAGTTGAACGGCCTGATCGACGTCGCCTTCAAAACCATCCAGCCGGTTCAACATCGTCTCGCAACGGCGCTGAAGTGTTTCGCAGCGCTGCCGGGTATCAATCAAAGAATCCAAGTCTGATTCGGGATGCCCCATCGACTCGATCACGCTGGCCAATACCGCTGGATCGCCAACGTCACCAAGTGTTTCCAATTCTTGAGACACATCGGCGAGGCGTCGCTTGACCGACTCCACGCGCTCGCTCGCCTCGTTGCGACGGGCGATCAAGCCCGCGTGCGCCGCCGCAAGCTGTTGAATTCGTGATCGCACAGGATCACTGACGCGCAGCTTCTCGACGGTTTTCCTGACCGCTTCGGCGGGATCGACCGATTCACAACTTTCCACGTCGACCGAGAGCTGCCTGAGCAGTGCGGCGATCCGGTCATCCAACCGTCGACAGCGGGTGAGCAATTCGCTCCGCTGTCGATCCGCATGCTTTCGAGCCGAAACCTGCTCGAACAATTCCTGAATCGCCTCCTCGCAACTCATCACAACGGGATCTGATCCGATGGCCTCGAGCTTCGCCGTGAGTTCTCCAATTCGCGTCTGCAGCTCCATTTGCCGACTGATCGCCAGTTGGCGATCGGCTGATACCTGGCGACGACGCTCGGTAAAATCCTCGTCCAGAGCAGGCACATCGTTCAATCCAGCGAGTGCCTGACGGGTCGTTCGCCAGGCGGGTAGCAGCGGTAGAGCTTGCTCAAACGCCTCCAGTTGCGACAGCGACATGACACATTGACGCAATGACTGATCGAGCGATTCCGCTTCGCGCTGCTTGGACTCGAACTGCTCACGGAGCCTTGCGAATTCCGCCGCCGGAACCTGGAGGTCACGCAGGTGCACACGGTCTTCGTCGAGAGATTTCAGCGCCGCGTTGATGCTGGCTTTCGATCCACGAGGCATGAACAATGTCCCGGCCGCCTCGTCCAACTCCGCTTGAATCTCGCGGAGCCGACCGACACCCGCCCCGGCAGCAAACAGAATTTGTCCGAGATCACCGCCGCCCTGAAGTATCGCAGTGCCACCTTGAACAAGCGCTTCGTAGGAAAGACCGAAACGTGCGAGAAAGGTCTCGCGGTTGATACCACCGAGCATTGCATCGAGACTCGCTTCGTCGATTGGTTCGTCGTCTTGGGCATCGCGCAGCGTTGCTTTGCGTCCACGCCGACGAACACACTCAAGCGACACGCCACTGACCGGATCGACCAGCAGACCACCGACGCGAACTCGCTCTTTACGGTGAACGAAACAATCATCGGTTGTTGGTGGCATCCCGAACAGGAGCGAAGTAATCGCGCGAAGCGACGTTGATTTACCGGACTCGTTGGGGCCATAGACCAGGTGAAAGCGGCGAGGTCCAGCCGAAAGATCCAGTGAAACGTCGGTGAACCGACCAAAGGCTTTCAAGTCCAATCGGGATAAAATCATTGCTCCGCCTCCTGCTGCAAGCGACCCATCACCTCCGAAGCCGCGGCTTCAAGAAGTTCATTGGTCCACTCCGGATCGTCCAGCCTCAACGCGGGATCTTCCCCGCAGAGCTCGTGAGGGAGCTTCCGCGCGAGCTTTGACAATTCCTCAACCAAGATGTCGTGCAACCCCTCCTCCCGCTTCATCTGGTCGATGACGGCGGTCAGGCTTTCCAGCGGACCTTCCAGATCCACCGCAGGCCGACCGTCGGCAGGCATCGTGCATCGCAGCTTCACCGACTCGAGCCAAACTTGATCACGGCCATAGGTCACGGCGATTGCCTGAAGCGACGCTTGCAACGAGCTGAGTCCGCGCCGCAAAACGTGAAGGAGGTCGGTTTGCCCAACCAACTCGACCCGGATCACCAACAATCGGGATCCCGCCTCGGGCATCGCCTGGGCAAGCCACGCCTGAAACCGATCGGCGACCTGGTCGGGGTGCTGCAGATCCGAAACGTCAAGGCGACAGATTTCCCAACGCACCACGTCAAGCTCGCAAAACTCCGTGGCACACCGATTCCGCTCATCAATCTTGACGACCACGCATCCCTTTGGCCCGAGTTCGCGGATATGACGGCCCTGCAGATTCCCACTGAAGACCACGGGAGCAGCACCTTGAATCTCATGACTTCCCCGCGCGTGGACATGGCCGAGCGCCCAATAGTCGTACTGCTTGTCGGCGAGTTGGGCCGGAGTACAGGGTGAATAGGGATCGTGTCCTTCGGCGCCGGTCAAACTCGTGTGCAACAGGCCCAGGTTAAACATGCCGGCGAGCGGTTGCGGATAGCCCGCCGCCAGGTTGTCGAACTCGGCACGATTCTGAAACGAGCGACCATGGACGGCGATGCCAAGGGATTCAAAGCTGCGCAGGTCAACGGCATCGGCGCTCATCATGATCTCGCTACCGTCTGGGTTCTTTGGCAGAGGCAGAGACGAAGTCATCCGATTGGCCGCATCATGATTTCCGCGGATCACGACCAGGGGAATTCCGGCGTCCACGATTCTTCTGGCCTGCGAAACAAAGAACAATCCGGTGTTTTGATCGGGCCAATCCCCGTCGTAGAGGTCCCCGGCGATGACGACTAGGTCGACGCGGTCGTCGATCGCCAGCGCGACCATGTTTTCAATCGCCCTCCGCGAGGCCCGACGAATCTGCTCTGCCGGAGCGCCCTCATAGTGTCCAAGCTTCTGCAGCGGGCTATCGAGATGAATATCGGCGGCGTGAAGGATCTTGCGCGTCAAAATTTAACTTCCTGCTTGAAGGTTTAACTTCCTACCTGCTGGTCAAAAGACCCGAAGCGATTGGGAACCGAAGCATTGCTCCAACGAGGATCATTGCGAGCCGAGACCGGCGGCGGCGGCAACAACTTGATGGGGCGCCGAGCCCGCGTCTCACTCGATTGCCCCGTGCTTCCCGTCGATTCGGGAAGATGTCGGTGCCAATCGGAATCACCGCGTTCAAATAGTGTGGCAGTCCCCTTGGTTGGATCCTCCTCGGGTGCCAGGGCATGAAACAGCAGGGAGGCAGGCGTTCTTGTGGAAAACTCTCGTTTCTTCGCCGGTGACATAACCATCAACAACGAGTGTCGGGCGCGCGTCATCGCGACGTAGAGCAGACATAGCGCTTCGGTCATGTTCGCGGCGGACTGGCGACCGAAAGCTTTCTGCCAATCGACCGGCAAGAAATGCCACTTCTCGTGGTTCAAGTACCGGCTCATGGCGTGGGGCGGTTCGCCCAACGTCTTCACATCGGCGACACAGTTGCCTCCGCTACGCGTCAGCGCTGCGTCCAACTCGGCCAGCACCACGGCATCAAATTCCAGACCTTTCGCCTGATGGATAGTCATCACGCGAACGCGCGCCGCCTGGGGTCGATCGATGCGTTTCTCGCGAACCATCCGAACAAAGTCGCGCAGTCGTGGCGCCGAGCGGTCTTCGTAGCTCAGTGCCAGATGACAGAGTTGCTTGAGCCGAAGGGAATCGCGAGCATCACAGGCGGTGACCAAGTGGCCGGCGAGAAACTCAACCGTTTCGGCAAGCCCCCGTTGCTCGACCATGGATCGCACCATGTCCGGTCCGAAACCATTGATTGAACGAAGCGGGCTAGCGGAAAGATGAAATGCCCAGCGACCGTCTCCCGGGTGCTCCGCCATCATCAACGCGGACAACACCATCTCCACAGCGGCCGAATCGGTGAGCGGGTTGCCACCTTCCTGGCTGACTTCAACCCCGAGTCGCTCGAGCAAGAAGATCAATTGGGCAACGCCGGCGTTAGTACGGGTCAGGACACCGATCGAGATCCCTGGCTCGGCATGGTAGAGCTCGGAAACCGCCTCGGCGGCATCCTCAAAACAGATCGCCTTCCGAGTCGCATCGTCGGCCCCGTCGACAAGACGCGATGTTTTCAAATGAACGTGACCCGGGAACTCTCGTTTGACCGCGTGATGCCTCGGAAACCGCCGTGAAAACTCGACGAGCGCTCGAGCCTCGTGCATCGATTTGTCACTGATGTCGGATGAGTTTGCCGCCTCGGAAAGCGGATGCCTGGGAAGGTTCCCAAACGTTGCATTGACCACATCAATGATCACGGGACTGCTGCGAAAGCTTTGGTCCTGGTTAAACGATTCAACGTTGGGCAATTGGTCGGTGACGGCATCGAAGATCTCAGCCACGCCGCCGCGCCAGCCATAGATCGCCTGCTTGGTATCGCCGACGCAGAAAAATGATCGCCGAATCACAACTTCGTCGAGCGATCCCCCGGTGTCGAAATCACACTCCGCTGCGCGTGACGCGAAGGGATAGAGCACTTGCCACTGAACCGGCGAGGTATCTTGGAATTCATCGAGCAAGATATGATCAACGGCGCCATCCATCCGGCGAGCCAGATCGTGTTCGTGGAGCGAGCGAAAGTGGGAAGCGAGCAGAACGCCGACGTCTTCGAAACTTAGTGAACGGGCGGCCCGCTTCAGTTGGGTCACGTGATGGTCGTACGATTGAAGCACCGTGGCGGTGCCTTCGTTCTGAGCACGAAGCAGAGACAACGCGGTCGACTGCGCGGCTTGGTAGATCGTGTCGAATGCTTCCTCGAGTCCCTCGGGGAACGAGCTGCGATAGTACTTGACCGGAGTCCGAGCGCGACGAGCCTTTGCAATATTGGTCACAAGCCGATCCTCGACCAGCGAAGCGAAGTCGCGGTTTTCAAGCACCGTCGTGAGTTGTTCCAGCTTGTCGCGCAGCCGTTTCTGGGTAGGCTGCGACGCTCGAAATGCATCGATCGCATCTCGAAGACGAGCGTCCTCGGGAAGCTTCGGCACCTTTAGCCGCTTCCACACGTCGGGACCGCATTGCCGGTAGCGCGAGTAAGCATCGTTGACGACTCGGAGCAGTTCGCGGGCTACCGATCGACGCGTCTCCCCTTTGCCCAACATCGACATCAACGAAGTCATCTCGGCTCGATCCAACGAGGCGATCATTGAATCGATCGCCCGTTCTCGCAACCAAGCCTCTTCGATTTCATCGGTTAAACGCCACGCCGGCGGCAAGCCCAACTCGAAAGGATAGGAGCGGGCAAGCTGGGAGAAGAGACTGTCGAGCGTGCAGATCCTGAGTCGATGGATGTTAGCAAGCAACCGCTCAATCAGTTGACCGCAAATACTCCGTGGCAGCGTCTCAATCTCCACTTGCATTTGCAATTGGGCGAGCGAATCGGGATCCGTTTCATCGGCGCCGCGGGCAAGCGTCAACAGCACCCGATCGAGAATCTCGCCGGCTGCCTTTCGCGTGAAGGTTGTGGCAAGGATCGATTCGGGGCCCGCGCCCTGGACCAACAACCTTAGCAAACGGGCGGTCAGCCGATACGTCTTTCCAGTTCCGGCCGACGCTCGAATCAAAGCCGGTCGCAACATCCCATCGACGGCGACCAACGAGCCAACGTCCGCGCGATGCTGGTCAACGAGGGGTGAGCCGCTCATGCTTCCACCTCCTCGCTCCACGCCTCAACCTGTTCGAGCAGATTACCGGCGACGCCTGTCTGCAGAATCATGCCGTAATCATCAAAGCTGACGCGTTCTTGAGTGGGCGCGAAATCGACCGCGCGAATTCGACGAATGCAATCGTGAATCAACTCCTCCGCCTGTTCGAGCAACGCATCGGAGAACGAGGCTTCATTGATCTTGGTTTCGCCCTCCTTGCCGCTGATGTTGAAATAACCGAGCGACACGTCAGCCGGATCCGCATCGATCCCGAGAAACGGAACCATCATGCGGTAAAGTGGCAACTGCAAATCGACCCATTGAAGGCCCTGGTCCGTTTTTTTGAGATGTTTCTTCTCGGGGGGATGGCCATGCGTCTTGTAGTCGAGGATCGACCAGATCTTCTTGTCACGACGAGAGCAAACATCGATCCGATCGAACCGGCCTCGGATGTTGAAGGGTTCCCCATCGACGACGATCCGGGCGTTTTGCTCGGGCCCCACCGACGCCTCGACTTGTTCGATCCGCCAACCGTCGGCGATCCGGCGGGCTTGCGCCAGCGCGACGGCGCCGAGTTGCCGCTCGGCCTGCGCGAGCTGGATTTGAACGGCGGTCGACGAGGATTGTGAATAGTGCTGCGATGCGTACTGGTGCAGGTAGTCGACTAGGTGCCTTTCGATTCGTCGTGGGTCGGCTTCGTCCCGATATCGAGACTTGCCAAACAACTCCAACGCGCCGTGGATCAAATCGCCATACTGGTTCGCTGCTAACTCATTGACCGAATCGTCAAGCGGCTTGAGCTTCAACACGTGCCGCAGGTAAAAACGATACGGACACGTCAGGTAGTCTCGAAACGCCGTCACGCTCAGCCCCGTCACCTCTCCCGGTTTTGCTTCAAGGGGAGGAATCGCCAGCGGATGCCGACCTGGCCCCGGATCAACGGCAGGTTGATCCCAAGGATGCTCGATCGGCGCGGCTTCACGTCGGCTACCAAGGAGCAACCGCACACGACGGGCGATGTCGCGAGCATCGGCAGCGGTAAGCAGACGGCTCGGTGGCGTGGGGGACTGATCGGCTCCGCTGCGGCCGACGATGAAGCGTGTCGCGGGTCGAGTCGACACCATCAACTGCATGGCGTAAAGATCCCGCGCGTATCGACGGTCATTGTCTTCGATCGGCAACTTGGAACGGAGTGCTCCCGGCAAGAAGGGATCGGCCGTCACCGAGCGGGGGACAAACGGATGGTTCAGCCCGTTGACGACCAGCGCCGGGGCATCATCAAGCGCTAGATCAAGCCAGCCGAGAATTTCGACATCGTTCGGTTCGGCCTGCTCCAGCACACGGACCTGGGCCAATCGGGCTGACAACATCTCCAGAGCAACCGGTCCCTCAACGGACAGATCGAGGCCCGGATGGAGATCGGAAAAACGCCGCAGCACTCGGCCCGATGCCTCCAACGCCAACCGCGTCCGCCCGCCAACACGGTCATCCGGCGCGGGGGCATCCGGCGCGGGGGCATCCGGCGAGAGGGCATCCGGCGCAGGGGCATCCGGCGCAGGGGCACCCGGCGCAGGGGCACCCGGCGGGCCGTCCTCCGGCGCACCGTCAGCTTTCCCACCCTCCTGCCACTCACTGCCGTACAACGTGGCCAACCAGCGTTCGACGGCCGGACTCCAGACCGAAATCGGCTTCGCTTCGCCACGAAAACAGGCCAGCCATCGCGTGATCAGCTCGCCCACTTCTTGTGCTAGCGGGCAACGCTTGACCGCCTCTGGGGGAAGCGGGTCGTCAAGCCGAACTGGAAAGTGCTGACTGAGGAGTTCATCCAGCTGCGTCAACCAATCACCGTTTCGATCGGTCAGCTGCGTGGAGACCCAGGCATGCACGTCGGCGTGTCGACCCAGGGCGGCCAACGATTGCCACGACGATCGTTGCAGATGGACGGCGGTCAAGTCGAACAGACGGCCGAGCGCTGTCTGCGAAACGGTCCAGCCGAGATGCCGGTGAGTGGCTACCCCGCAACTGCGCAGCTCCACCTCAATGGGCCCGACCTGGGACGGATCGGTGACACCCACGGTAATCTGGTCGGCGGAATAGTCTCGACCGTACTCGGCAATCACCTCGGCCACCGCGGCGCACTGGTCGAGCATATCTCCGGCGGGAATGAGCTGATGATCCTCGATCGGCAGGTGATAGTTGAGCCAGGCTGATGTATTAACGCATCCGAATTCGTCAAAGTAGTCCGACTTATTGGCCGGCGCAGCAACGAGGGCAATCATCGGACTCTCGAGCGCTCGCAACATCTCGACCACCGCGTCGCTCAGATCACTGGTCCCGATCAACACGATCATCCGATCACTGCGACACCGGTCCTGCTCGATCGCCGCTCGCCGCGCCATGAAGGGATCACACAGTCCAACGTCCTCCAATTCACGCAGGTAGTCTGTCTGGATGCGGCGCAGCAGCGACCAGCGACTGCGTTCGACATTGTTCTCAGCCAACTGGGCAACTTCGGCAAAGGATCGTCGGCTGGAAGCCAATTCTTCGTGCAAACCGCGCAGCGTTCCCGCCAGCTCGAGCCAGGGACCGATCGGATCGGCAGGCGGAACAATCGGAATCAAAGGCTGGAGGTGTTCGGGCTCCATGCCCCGCAGCACACGAGCCCAGGCAAGCGTTTGTTCGAATTCCAACGCGACCGGCCGTGGCGGCCGGTAAAGCCGCTCGGGCAATTGGCCGAGCGTCATGATCCGCGGCAACTCCAGTTCCAGTCCCTCCTCGCCCGCCTGCCGGGTGAGCAACTCGGCGAGCCGATGGACGCCGTGAGCCGACGGGAGCACGCAATCGAGCGATGCCAAGTGGAGTCGATCTTCGGTGGCGAACCGATCTCGCAGCAGCCGAACTGCCTTGGGCAGCAACGGAGCATCCCAGCCGAGAAAAAGGGTTTCGCACGAGGTGGAAAAGAGTTTCACGATTCGGACGATGGGACCAAAGTGGATCAGCCTTGAAATTACCCAAATCCAGCATCGCGCCGGCCAAGCTTCTACTTGCGGCGAGGGGCGGGTTGCGGGCGGGGGGATTCCCTTCAGTGTCGCACCGGCGTTTGACACCTCTGGTCAATGCTTCGAATTCTCGCAGAATTTGCGGCCCCGCCAATCACCGGGACGAGAACGATGGGGAAGAATTTGACGGTTGTCCTGAATATTCCGCCGCGGCGGGCCGATATATCCATGCTGTGGGTGCCCAAGGACCGAACATGCGCATGGAGGCGCATCGAGATGATTCTTTGGATTTGCAAACTGGTCAGTACGGCGCGGCGAGCGATAGCGGGTCGAAGATACCCGCATCAAATGGCTTGGGGTGTTGCCTTCGGATTACTTCTGGGAGTGATCCCACACGGTAATCTGCTGGCCCTGCTGGTGCTGTTGGTCGTCCTGTCGCTCAAGGTCAACCACGCCATGGCCGCGCTGACCGCCGTCGGCACGACGTTCCTGGCCTCGCTCTTGGATCCCTACTCGGACCAGGTCGGATCTTACGTGCTGACGCACCCAAAGCTGCAGGACTCATTCGCCTCGGCGTGGCAGTTACCGCTGGTGCCCTGGACCGACCTGAACAACACGGTGGTGATGGGGAGCTTTCTGATCGGAGTGGTCTCACTGGTGCCGGTTTTCGCTTTGACCTATCCGCTGTTCCGCATGGTCGCCCCCCGTAACGGTATCGATCCGGAATCAGGCGGTGGCAACGCGGCGACGCAGGGGGCAACTCCCGGCGCACCCGCTGGCCAACCGCATCAGTTGGTGCTCGTCGATTCCGGCCATGCCACCGTTGCGCCGCCGCACCGCAGCAAGGAACACAAACCTGAATCATCGGAACGCACGGCCGATGAAATCGACTTTGTGGAAGTGGACAAGGCCGAACGCTGCTCCGAAGGACTTGTCGCCGTCGAAACTCGCATCGACGTCATCCGAATGAAAGATCACCGCAGCGTCGCGCCCACCGATACACCGGAACCCAACGCTGCCACGGACCAGCAACCGATGGACGAAGCGTTGAATTACTTGCTTCGCCAATTGCGTGACTCACAACAGAGGAAAGCAGCATGATTCGCTGGCGTTTCATCCTGACACGGCTGATTGTCGTCGTTGCCGTGCTGATGTTGTTGCGTTGGGGCCTTGGTCCCGTTGCCAAGTACCTCACGACCCGGGTCCTGGAGAGTGTCACGGGGGCCAAGGTCGAGATTGCCCAGGCGAACATCGGCCTGTTTCCACCGCGCGTTCAATACGTCGGGTTTCAGTTGGCCGATCCACGAGCCGACAAGGAAATGCGCGATCTGGTGCGCGCCGAGACGATCGACCTGGTGATTGACGGCGAGGCGCTGATGCGTCGACGCTGGGTCGCCCGTGACGGGAAGATCACCGGACTGCAGATCGGCGCCCGTCGCGAAAACTCAGGACACGTCGAAACATCACCAAGCGAACCGGCGGAGCCGTCCGGCCCCTCCATGCTTGGCCAGTTGTTTGGGATTGGCGTCGCCAAAGTGAACGCTGATGCCAAGAACTATGTCAACGACCTGGAGACGGTGCGGCGCAGCAAGGCGATTCGCGAGCGTTGGGAAACCGAATATGACACACTTGTGTCCCGCGCCCGAAGCCTGGAGAAACAGATTCGCGAGATTCGTGATCAAGCCCGCGGCATCGAAAACCCACTACGCGATTGGCCCGAATTGGAGCGAACACTGGCCAAGGCGAATCAGGCTCGCGCCGAACTGTTGAATGTGCGTCAAGCGATTGATTCCCTGCCGCAGCGGATGCAAGCTGACTTGTCTCAACTCGAGGAAGCCCGGCGCATCGACCTTGCCAAGGTCGACCGCTACGTTCCGGGCGACCTGAGCGACGGGGGAGACTTCGGCATCGACATCATGGCGTCCGCGGTACGCGCGCAGGTCCAGCGAGTTCGCGACTTCATGGAAGGTGGTCGGCGCATCGCCAGTTACACCGTTGTCGCTCCAGAGAGTGAACGAACACGGGGCGTGACCCATGACTTCGAGGTCTTGGCCCATCCCTCCCTGCTCGTGCGGCGCTGCGAAATCGGCGGGATGATGCGGGCCGATGGAAAACTCTATGCCGTCAACGGTCTAATCGAAAACCTGAGTCCTGAACCAGAACTACTTGCCGAGCCGACCCGAGCGAGATTGCGGCTCGAAGGCCCCGAAGTCATTCGAGTGGAATACGTTCGCGACCAGCGTGATAACCAGGACGTCGATCTGCTAACGCTTCACTGGCCACAAACCAACGCGAAAACGATTCAGTTGGGAGATAAGGACGACGCGGGGATCACGATCAGCGGTGGCCAACGGGAACTGTGGGTCCAGGTTCGCACCGAGGGCAGTCAGATCGAGGGGCGACTGGTCAGCAAACAAGTCGGCGTGCAAATGGATCTGACCGTCGATCCCAAGTATGCCGATTCCCCCGCGGTCAAGTCGGTCGGCCAAAGTCTTGCCGGTGTCGATCGAATCGAAGTCGACGCCCGCTTCGCAGGCACTTGGCGCGAGATCGATTTCAACGTCAACACGAACCTGGGCCAGATCCTTCGCCGCGCGTCGCAGGACGCCATCGACAACCAGGTGCGAGAAACGAAACTGCAACTCGCCGCCGCGGTCGACCAGGCGTACCGCGAGCAGACTCAATCGCTGCAGCAGTGGTTAGGATCGCGGCAAAGCGAAGCCCGCGATCTGATGGCCAGCGCCGATAAGTCGATCGAGGAAATGAGCAAGAAAGTGCTCGACGAAGTGGGTGACGCCGACGCCTATCTCGGTCGTCTTCGTGGAGCCATTCGAGGCCGACTCAAGTAGCGGCCTTTTCGAGTTTGCCACGTCTTCGCCACCCACCGCCGGCGATGAACTGCTGCCAACCTCGCGTCAACCATTTCAACAGTGATGCTGCGAGCCACAAGGCCCAAAACAGCATCAGCAGTCGGTAGTACCAAACGGAAATGGAAATGACCGAAGGGGTCGGTAAGTCGGGACCGCTTCTTGGTTGAAACCAACGAAGCAACCATCGCGTGGATCCGTTACCGACAATGAACATGTCGGGGTGACCCAACAGTCCGGCGCCGACGACGAACATCAAAATGATCAACGAAGTCACAGTCAATCCGACCAGCGCGACCTGGATCAGGTTGAAGGTCCAACGATGGCCCTCGAGCGGATGCTCACCCCGATACGCCAAGGCGAATAGCCAGCCGACCACCAACATCGCGGCGATCAGGTGAACCTGGGTTAATCCGATCGCCAGTAGCGCCCACTCCCAACGCCTCAGTGGCGACATCGGGAGGCTGCCAAGCGCCAACGCCGCGAGCAGCGAAACGAGCAGGATCGTCCAAAATCGGACCGCCGGCCCCCGCAACGGACCGTCGGCCCAGAGAATCCAGCGGTTCTCGGGCACAACCATCGAAGTCGAGATGTTCGATGCCTCTGCCGGCAGCTTGATCTGGCCGGCGATCACCGTGGGTGCCATCCTTTTCGAGGTGTTCCATGTCGATGCGATCTTGTGCCGTCCTGGATTGACGGGAACGATCAAACGGTCGCCATCTCGTTGCTGGGGGACCCGATTGCCATCGACGGTCAAATCGGTGATCTCCGCCTCGGGATCCAACTCAATCACGAAGTCCGTGGCCAGGCTGCATTCCATCCCGATCTTCAATTCATTGGTGCGTCTGCGATTACCCAACGTCACCGAATGCTCGACGCCTTGAACGGTAAGCACGTCGCCGGTGACGGCCGTGGGACGAGTGAAAGCCAGTGTCACGGACTCCCCCGGCCACGGTTGCCAAAGCGGTACCAATTGCGACGGATCGGGCTTGAATGCGGGCTGCAAACCAGAAATGGATACGTTCCACACCGGCGACGTAACCAGATACCAGCGTTCGACCCATCGATCCGTC
>JARFQX010000979.1 GCA_029287555.1 Rubripirellula sp.
ACGTTGGGTGCCGCGCGGGATGCCGAAGCCGATGGAGTCCCTTCCGCGACCGCTGATGGCGATGATCTGGCGGGTGTCAACGACGAAGACGGCGTCATGTTCTCCGGACTCGGCATCCAAAACACGACCGCGGCGGTCAACATCGCGATGGGCAACGTGACGCCGGCCAAGGTCGATGCCTGGATTGACTTCAACCGCGATGGCGACTGGGACGACGTGGGCGAGAAGATTCTTGACAGTGTTGATGTCAGCAACGCCATGCAGACGCTGAACTACACCGTGCCGGCGGGAATCACGGCGGGCGACACTTACGCGCGCGTGCGTCTGAGCACGGCCGGTGGTCTCAGCCCCACCGGACTGGCGGCGGACGGGGAGGTGGAGGACCATTTGATCACGATCGGATCGCCTCAGGTCGAAAGTGTGGTGGTCAACGGTGGCGACGCGCAGCGATCGGGAATCACGACAGTTCAGGTGACCTTTGACCGAGTGGTCGATATCGACTTTGGCAGCGGTGACGTCTTTGAATTCGTCAATACGACAACCAGTGAAACGGTGAGCGATTTTGCGGTCGCTACCCAAGTCGACGGCACGACGGTCGTTGACGTCACATTCTTATCGGGTCCGAGCGTCAATCCCGGCGGTGGATTGAATGACGGTGATTACGTGCTCACCATTGACGCCGACCGAGTCAACTCGGAGGGCGACCCTCTGGATGGCAATGGCGACGGAACCCCCGGTGACGATTACGTCTTTGGCGCGTCGGCCGTCGACAACTTCTATCGCAAGTACGGTGACTTCATTCCGGGCGGCACGGTCGATCTGTTCGATTTCGCGGCGTTTAGGTCGGCGTTCGGCAAGTCGGCCGGGCAGGCCGGTTACGAGGAAGGCCTGGATGCCCAAAACGACGGCATCATCGATCTCTTCGATTTCGCCCAATTCCGCGCGAATTTCGGCACCTGATCGCATCACCACGAGCCACACCTCGGGAAGTGATGCGGCAAGAAATCGGTTACAACTTGGTGAGAGCATTTTCAGAAATGGCGTGGTGATTCGCTGGCCCCTTTTCTGACCAACCTTCGGCACGAATTGCGAAAATGCTCTCGTTGGACTCGTTTCGCTACCCGAATCCCAGCCCGGGCCCTTGAACACCTCGATCTCTACCGAAGCCCTGCAATCGCTTCTTGGCCCGTCGGCGGACCCGGTCGCAGCAGGTTGGCGTCTCCGCGAGTTGGCCGAGAGTTCGGTCGGCCAAGGTGAGTCGCTGCTCCGTGAACTCGTCCGGCATTCCGAAACGCTTCCCGGGTCGGACCCGGCGATTTTGGGTGGATTGTTGCGGGTGGTTCACACCACGCTGGCGCAAGTTTCTCCCCCCGGAGTGAGCGATCTTGATCCCGCATTGATCGTCGCATTGGAGTCGGCGATCCCAGCCGCGACCCCCAATCGTCACTTGCTGCTGCAGTTATTGGCACTGATTCGTACGGATCAGTCGCTGGCGATGCTGGTCGAGATATTGAAGGACAATCCGCCGAAGGCCTGGATGGAGGGCGCCCAGTTGCTGAGCCCGTTGATGCAACATCACGACTGGAATTTCGCCGCGATTTATCCCGCGGCCCTCGACTGTCTGCAACATGCCTCGCTGGCCGCACCGCTGCTGGACTTGGCCAACTACCTGACTCGTGAGGGCCGAGTCTCGCGGCACCCCGCTGCAGACAGGTTACCCATGCTGAATCTGCTGCTTGGCGAAGTGAGCGGGCGGCTGGGTCAGTTTGAGGAGGACCCGCACGCGTTCGGTGACGATGTCGACACGGTCCAGTCTCGATTGGGCGAAGCGGTGGCGCTGGCCGTATCGCTTTGCGACGCGGTGGGTTTGATTGGCGATGAGTCATCGATTGGCAAACTCAATCAAACGATCAATTTGCGACATCGGCGTGTGCAGTGCGAAGCGGCTGGTGCACTCGCGCGACTCGGCGACGATTTGGGGCAAAAGCGATTGTTGGAATTGGCTTCCGATCCGGCCGCGCGATTGCGGGCCATCAGCTACGCCGACGAGTTGGGATTCGGCGAACTGGTCGAAGCGGAGCAGCGCAGCGACAATGCCACGGCCGAGGCCGAACTCGCGTTGTGGTTGTGCCAGCCACAGCAGATGGGCGTACCGCCCACGGGTATCGAGGTGATCGATTCACGACGGATGCTGTGGCCCAGTTTCAACGATCCCGTGGACATTCGACTGGTCCGCTTCGAATACAACTTTGGGACACGTCAGTACAGCAACGTCGGGATCACCGGTCCGGTCACGTTCGCACTTTCCGCCGACGTGGCTGACCTTCCGATTGATGATATCTATGCGATCTATGCGGGGTGGCACGCTGAGCATCCTGAGATCTTCACGGTCGCGGCCGATCAATTCAACGATGCTCAGGCGCGGGCGATCGAGCCACTGCAGCGACACTTGGAGCATCTCGGTTACCAATCGCTTAAACCGATGCTGCTAGGATTCTTTTTGGACGAAAGTGCGGGCGTATTCAGCGCGGTTCGCGATGCGACCGCATGCCTCGTTGCGACCGACGGGCTGGAGACAGTCGATCATCCGGTGGCGGGCCGATTGCGGCCGCTTTCCGCTGGCGATCTGTTCAATCTGTACAAAGGCCGCAAGATGCTGCGAACCTTCAACCCCTCCGATGAGTGAGCAATGGCCTTCAAGCTGGGTTCTCTGAGCGACGGTGATAATCGGATCCGCCGTGACTTTATCGAGTTTTCAAAGCTGTGGCTGGCCGTGCGTGAAGATTGGCTCGACGAGCGATGTCAGCGATTTGAGCAAGAGCACCTGTCAACGCTGGGCCCGAGCTTGAATCGCTTTTCAACCGCACTTCACGAATTCTGCGAGGCAGCTAACAAAGCAGATCGTGCATTGAGGGACGAATCTCGGCCTTCCGGCGAGTTAGAAT
>JARFQX010001027.1 GCA_029287555.1 Rubripirellula sp.
GTACTGCACCGATCAGCAGCGTTTCGACACGATCGGCGCGCTTGGTAATCCGCATGTGACCACGCCGACGATTGATTCGCTCGTGCGCGATGGCGTTTCCCTGACGCGGGCCTATTGCCAGAGTCCGATCTGCACGCCAAGTCGATCGAGCTTCATGACGGGAATGTATCCGTCACGAGTTCACAACACGCGTAACGGTAACGACACCTTTCCAGAATTCCCCCCCGTTATCACCCGCTTGATCGCCGATGCTGGCTACGACTGTGGGTTGATCGGAAAGTTTCATCTTCGCAGTTCGGGCCACCGCACCGAGCCTCGGATCGACGATGGCTTCTCCTATTGGAAATTCAGTCATGCGCCGCGCGACGATTGGAAGGTCGGCCACGACTACGCCGATTGGGTTCGCGGCAACGGCGGCGACCTCGATGCGCTGCGCAAGAGCGAAGATGCGGTTCCGCCCGAGTTGCATCAGACGACTTGGGCTTCGGAGCGAGCCATCGAGTTCATCACCGACCGCGCGGCATCCGACCAGCCCTGGCTGTTGAACCTCAACATTTACGATCCGCATCCGCCGTTTATCCCTCCCCGAGTTTACGCGGATCGATTCGACCCCTCGGCGATGCCCGGACCGCATTTCCGCGAGTCGGATCTGAAGCAGCAACGAAAGCTCGCATCGCTCGATTTTCAAGACCAACTGAGAACACCCCAGGAGCATGACGCTTGGAACGTCCAGGCCCGCTACTACGCAATGATCGCGCAGATCGACCATCAATTCGCCCGCATTCTTGATTGTCTCGATCAGCATGGATTGCGAGACAACACGGTCATTCTGTTTACGAGCGACCATGGCGAAGCACTCGGGGATCACGGGCTGATGTTCAAGGGCTGTCGTTTTTACGAAGGCCTGGTGCGAGTCCCGCTGATCTTCTCTTGGCCGGCCCAATTTGCCAGCGATCAACGTTGCGATGCGTTGGTGGAGCTGCTTGACATGTCGTCCACGTTGCTTGAGTTGACGGGGGTATCGATTCCCGACTATTTCCAGGGACGCAGCCTGGTACCGATCCTTGAAGGCCGTGTCGGTGAAACGCCGTTTCGGGACTTCGTGCGAAGTGAATACTTCGATGCGCTCGATCCACATTTCACAGGTGGTTCAGGGACTTTCGGGACGATGTTTCGAACCGAAACTCACAAGTTGTGCATGTACCACGACAAAGGACTCGGTGAGCTCTACGATTTAAACGTGGATCCTTGGGAATTCGAAGATCTCTGGGACTCACCGTCACACCAGTCGATCAAGCATGAGCTGATCCGCCGAGCTTTTGACGCCCACGTGGTGCTGACCACCGACATGGGATCTCCGCGAATCGCCCCAATGTGATCGACAGGTCCTTGGGTTGACACGAAGGCCGCCCCGCGGCGCCCACTCGACTTTGGGCTCAAGCTGATCGCCCCTCCCCGGAGATTGATCCATCAAAGTTCGCCGATCGGAGCTTAACAGCCCAATACGATCGGCGGAGCGATCGGCGACTATGTGATTCTTGAAAATGCTTTAGTTCTTGTCTTGGGACGTGTCGTGCAACCAAAAGGACGAGACAGGTCGCACAATCCTGATGAACTCGCCGCATCAGCGGGAAATCTATTCCGACCAGTCGAGACTGACTTGTTTCAGTTCGTGTCTGATCTCGTGTAGATTCCAAGTTTGTACGTTACCGTTTGACGCCCCGACGGTAATCCACGCGCCATCAGGACTGATCGCCACGCGAACAAGATTTGCATGAAGCGATTGGAAGGTCGCCAGCATGTCGGAAGTGTTGGTGTTCCAAAGCGTGACCTTTCGATCGTCAGCCGAAACCGCGCAGAGCAGATCGCCCGATCGGTCGAAAGCGATGTCTATGATGCCCGATGGCAGGTCACCGATCGTGGCAAGCCGCTGCCCCGTGTCTTGATTGAAAATGATTATCCGATCCTCTTCGGCAACCGCAAATCGAACGCCGTCCCCAGCAAAGTCAAAGCAGTGAAGATCGGTCGATCGGTGTGCGAGAGTCACCCGTCCTGTGGCGACGCTCAAGACCTCGACCTGATACTTGTCTGTGTCCGGTTCAGGACTTGGTAAGCGGATTGCCCGCGAAAGTTTGCTCCCGTCGGGGCTGAATCCAACGTACCTGTAGGGGTACGTCAGTGTTCGCGGAACTTGACCCAGGTCAGCGATCTCGGTCAATTTTTCGTAGTCCCAAACCTTTTGGACGTGGAAGCCTTCAAGGAGGGCGATCAGTTTTCCATCCGGGCTCACGGTGTAAGCTCGCCCCGAAAGGTCTGCTCGAAAATCGACAGGGAACCTCGAAACTTGCCTTCCCGATCGCGTTTCCCAAACGCACACCTCCGCATCGTCTTCCACCGTCAAGTAGACAAGTCGCTCTGAGTCGGCGCTGAACACGGGATGCCTCATCGTACTGAAGCGCAAATCCTCATCGTCGTCAAGTTTGTGGCTCCTGCCAGGGTTAGTTGCGTCAACGCTCCACTGAAGCACACTTCGGTCACGGCCCACGAGGATCAATCCTTCGCCACCGCTTTCGTCATCGAGGAACGTGATCGCCACCGGATTACTCACGCACGTGGCGATTGGCGCACCATCGTCGACGTTCCAAACCTTAATGTGTGGGCCGTCAAAGGCTGCGAGCCGTGAACCACTGCGATTGAATACCATGAAATCGCGGCGAGGAAGTCTCGACTTCTGAGCACGATTGACGGTGACTGGATCAGCTTGTCGATCGGGGCGTGCGATCAGGATTTGATCGTTCGCACGCCAAGCAACACGCTGACCATCTGGGGAGATGGACAGGCGGGTGAGTTCTCGGATCTCCGTTGAGAAATCGCCAACTTGACGTTCATCTTGGATGTCGGTGATCGTCTTCCCTTCGATTGCCAAGAGGCGATCGTCTTGAAAGAACAAATGAGAAGAATCTGGTAGTCGATACTCATTCACCAAGTCTCCCGTCGTGCTTTCCCAGAGTTTCACGACACCTTCGGAGTCATAACGATACGCGATCTGTGACCCATCGGCGCTGAATACGGTACCGGGTCGGTTTAACGATGTGAATCGAGAGTCTCGTTCGTCCCTCCAAAGTTCAGCGCCCGTCTCCAGGTTGAAGACCCGCAAGCGGACCCGATTTTCCGTGCCGGCAATCAGCAACTTCCCCGATGGTGTCACGCTTAGATTCGTGTAGCTCCGCGACCGGTTGTCTTTCGCCTCATCCTGCCTGAAGTCGACTTTTCCGGCCTCCTCTCCGGACGCGCGGAGTTGTCGGTTCCAAACGGATGACCGATCGCAGCCCCAGAGTTGATCTCCGTCCGGTGAGTAGGCAAGCGGTATTCCCTGTCTCTCCAGGACGGTCGAATCCTGAGCTGATGAGGGGTCGATCAGGTGCACGCTCGGGCCGCGAGCAAATGCCAGGGAATCGTTCTGCGGATTGAACTGCAGTTTGGTGTACCGGTCGTCGTACCTGGCCCATGAGCCAAGATGATTGGACTCCGAGAGCGGGGCGACAAACTGCCACTGCCGAAGCCCCGCCGAAGAACGGCTGAGCAGGAATTCCCCCGAATGCGACCAGTCGATGCTGGTGGCCGTGACGTCGGGGGTTTGTGTCGCGAGTCGTCCCGTTGTGAAGTCCCAGATGCGCAGGACCCCGTCCACACCCCGGGTCGCCAACCAACGCCCATTGGGTGCGAGCTGAGCGATGCTAACCGATCCGTCGTACAGGGAGTTGTGAAAAACCTCCTTCGCCCGCGGTGGATCGCTCGAAGACTCAGCGGCTAATAGCTCGCTCAAGTCCCATCCCTTGACGGCCCCGGCTTGACCGCCGGCAACCAGCGTTTGCCCGTCGCGACTGAAGTCGACTCTTTGCGGGCGCCTGATGGCAGCATAACCGCCAAAGAGCCGGTCCACCGGCAGCCTCGCCAAGCGCGTTCGATCCTCGACATTCCATAGCCGGATTTCGTGGGTTCGGTTGTCGATCACGCTCACGGCCAGGATATTCCCGCCAGGTTGAAAGCAGAGGCAGTCGACGAAAAGAAGTCGATCGACTTTATCGATTTCCAGCGTTTTCGTGAGGCGAAGCGAATCAAGTTCGTAAATCAGGACCCGCGGCTGACCATCCTTTTCGCTTAGCACCGCAAGCCAGCGTGATTCCGGGTCGAAGGCGAGGATTTCCGAAATGACTGGCTTGTCATCGGGGCCCAACAACTCGCCGACAAGCTCCCCGGCGCCGGTGTTCCAAACGGAAGTGCCGGCATCATCGAGTGTTCGTGCCGCCAGGAATCGGCCGTCATCGCTGATCGTGGCAGGCTGCTTGATCTCGGGAGTGTCCACATACAAGCGGAGCACCTCTCCATCTTGAAAACCAACTTCGACCGGCCTGCCCTGACCGGGGATCAAGAGCATACGATCATCGGAGCCGAGCAGCGACACGGTACTGGCGGACCAGAGGTAGCGCCGGTAGGTCGCACGTTCATTCTCATCGCTGATCGCTTGGAGGCGGTCACGATTCTCCCTCGAGAAAACCTCGTCCTTGACGGGGTAGGGAAGCTCGCGGACGGGGATTAGGTCGGGCAAGTTCAGAGCGACGAGGTACTCGTTGCGCAAATCCAGGTCGGGCTGGATCTTTGCGGCCTCGGCGATGGCGGAAAGCGCTTTGGAACGCCGCCCCGTCTCGGTTGTGGCGCGAAGCGCACGCGACTGCTGAAGCAGCGATTCGCGTAAGGCTTGATTCGTCGCAGCTTGCTCCGCTTTGACCCGAAGAAGTGCCGCCTCTTTGGCGTCACGCGCCTCAATGGCTGCTTCTTGCTGGGTGACAGCGATGCCCTGGGCTCGTTTCCAATGCATCGCCAGCCAAATGCTGATCGCTGTCGCCAAAAGAAGAAGCGCGGCGAAAGCTCCGGCCGTAACCACGTGTTTCCGATACTTGCGAGCGAGTTTGCGCAGTCGGTAACTGCCCGATGGTGGGCTCGCTTCGACGGGCTCGTCGACCAGGTAACGCTGCAGGTCCCCGGCAAAGGCGTTGGCCGTCTCGTATCGGCGACCGCGATCCTTGTCCAAGGCCTTCATCACGATCCAATCGAGCTCACCGCGTACCAGGGCTGCCAGCCGTCTCGGCTCGACGCGTCGATTCGCAGCGATCGAAGGCAATGCGGCACTGCTGCTGACCCGGGTGCTCGGCTTGGCGGGCTCTTCCTCGCGAATGATCCGCATGATTTCGTCATAGCCCGCCGTTCGCAGGCGTGTCCGATCCAAGGGCAATTCGCCCGTCAGCAGTTCGTAGAGGACGACGCCAAGCGAGTAAATGTCGGTCCGCGTATCAATATCAAGTTGATTGCGCTGCGATTGCTCGGGACTCATGTACTCAAGCGTCCCAATCACCTGCCCGAGCTGGGTGAACATGGTCTTTTCCGTCAGCGACTGGCTCGTTGCCTTGGCGACGCCAAAGTCAATGATCTTGGGAACCGGTTTGGAATCGTATAATGCGACGAGGATGTTGCCGGGCTTCAGGTCCCGGTGAATCACCCCTTTTTGATGCGCGTGCTGGACGCCCTGACAGACGGGAACGAACAGTTCCAACCGTTCCTTGGGCGTCAGGTGCTGCTGGTCGCAGAACTTGGTGATTGGAATTCCATTGACGAGTTCCATCACAAAATACGGATGTCCGGATTCGGTTTGACCGGCATCAAGGACCTTCGCAATGTTGGGATGATCCATCATCGCCAAAGCCTGTCGCTCCGCCTCGAAGCGCGCAATCACCTGCCGTGAATCCATTCCCGGCTTGATGATCTTCAGTGCAACGCGACGCACCAGAGGCGTCTTTTGCTCGGCCATGTAAACGACGCCCATGCCGCCTTCGCCAAGCTTCTGCAATAACTTGTACGGACCGATCGACTTGGGGGGCTCGAACGATCGGTCGGCGATTGCCGCACTCGTCTCGTCGGGCTCCTGGATCGCATCGACCCTCAACAACGTGCGCAATCGCTCCTTCAGCTCCTCATCCTCGCCGCAGGCTTGATCAAGGTAAGCCTGTTGCGCATCGCGCGACGTAATCTCGCAGGCAATCTGAAAGATTTCTTCTTCGCTAGGTTGACCTTCGGCCATCTACATTCTCAGATTTTGCACGGCAGATCCGCCGCAGGAAACTCTCGCTGGTGACCAGCATTGCTGTCGAACTGGTTTGAAGGAAGCATGCCGTTAATCAAGCCAGGCCTGATACGAAAGACAGTTTAGGGTGAATTCGCCAGGGAGTGGTCGCTCCTTGCTGTTGATCGTCGGGCCTTGTGCAGCGGATCGAACTCCGATTTTGGAACCAGAGACCATCCGGACTATGCCGGCGACGGAGAAGCCGCATTACATGCCCGCTAACACATGCAACAGCTGACGTGGATGCATCGTTTCCAGCTCGAAGATCGCCGATTGCAGAGGGCCCACTGACACTCCAATGATCCAGATGACGGTGGCGATCAAACATGTGGTGACTACACCAGCAGCCATCACGTCCGCCGACTTCTTCGCATGCTGCCGACAGACTGCCAAGAGGCCGCCAGATCTCGAGCGACCCACGCGACGAGGATTCCGTTTCGCATAGCCGGTTCGTGGCGACGAGAAGCGATCGGTGACGGGCGTAAGGACGACGCTCATGGTGGTGCTCCGAGGGAGAGGGATGGCAACCGAATTGGGCCTCATCAATCCATCCGGAATCCTGCCCCGGAATCCGTCAAGAAATCCGGCAGATATTTTCGATCTCGCTTCCGGGAGCCCAGGAATTGCGTTGTAATGGCTGTAATTCCTTGAAATGGGCGTTTTGGACTGGCAATGTCCGACCACGAGAAACTAACCAACGCGATCGCTGCAGCCCGCTCGGGTGACCGTCGGGCGGCCGCTGATTTGATGCCGCTGCTTTACGACGAGCTAAGGAACCTGGGCCGATCACTGCTCAGACGCCAAGGTCCGGGACAGACGCTGCAGGCCACGGCGCTGGTGCACGAGGCATATGCCAAATTGGTCGGAATCCGGGATCCGGGGTGGGACGGACGTGGCCACTTCTTTGCTGCGGCGGCTCAGGCGATGCGAGAAGTCTTGGTCGACCAGGCCCGGCGTCGTGCCGCGTTCAAGCGCGGCGGGAATCTGCAACGTCGGGAATTCGACTCCGGCGATCTGCCCATCCAGTCTCCGGTAGAAAATCTGCTGGCCCTCGACGATGCCATTAAGAAACTCGAATCCGACGCGCCCGAGAAAGCTCAAATCGTCATGCTCCGCTTCTTTGCGGGTTTGACGATGGAAGAAATCGCAAACGAGCTCAACACGTCCAAATCGTCCGTCGAACGGCAATGGAGATACATTCGCGCCTGGCTCTACAAGGAACTCGACGAATCGGAGCCCGAACACCGCTGACCGCGATTGAAAAGAGTGAAAGGAAGAAAGGGGGCGAGCACGAAAGGGACGGGCCCCAAGAGCTGCTAGCGGCCCCTGGGTGCTTCGGAATTTTGGTGTCTGCCCCCTTTTCCCGACCCCGGTTCAACCCCATTTTTAAATTCTGACAAAGCACTAGTAAGTTTCCACAACAAAGTCGTTCGGCCATGATCCATGATCCGCGAACTCGGCGCCGAAATCGAATCAAGCATCGTCTGGGAATGACGGAACTCGCGATCCGATTTCTTCTGCTGCTCGGCTGTGTCACGGGAATGTCGTATCTCGGGCTTAAGTTAAAGGCAGCGGTCGAAAACCGTTTGCGTCAAAAAGCGTTGGTCGCCGAGGTGACTGCGTCCGCTCGTGATGACGGTGCGTTACGTGGGCCCAGTGAAGTTGGTGGGGCCGAAGTTGGCCCCGTCGTTTCCGTTCACGAAAATCGCAACGCGCGATCTACGGACACGAGAGATGTCGATCCTACAGGTATCGATTCGCCGATCACCCAGCGAGCGTCAACGGAGGAGTCCGGTCATGGGATGAACAAAACAAAGTTGATCCAACCAGTCGCGACCAGTGGCTCAGCACCAGCTGCTCAATCGATGCCCGAGGGCGCGATGACACATGAGGAGGTGCATGAGCAGACCCATGAGCAGACCATCGGGGCGAATCCAAAAGAGCGAAATCTGAAATCCGCGGCTCGCAGCCTGCCTGAACCAAGCGACGATCTGATATCACTCTTCTCGGCGCCGAATGTAACGCTGACGAGGATGTCCGATGGTCAGACATTTGAACCTCTGGGGGAGAATCTCGGCTGCATTACGGTGCTCGACTTCTGGGCGAGTTGGTGCGGGCCCTGTCTTCAGGAATTGCCGGTCGTTGCGCGAGTCGTCTCCATGTACACACCCGATCAGGTCAGGTTGATCGCGGTCAATACGGAGGAAAATGCAGAACGAGTCAGAGCGTTTGTCAACGATCGATCCATCGAAGTCGAAGTCGCGCTCGACCCGCGAGGCGAGGCGGCGGCCGCCTTCGGAGTGGAGCAATTGCCCACGTTGGTTCTGCTCGACCAGCAGGGCGTGGTCCGACGAATCCATGTCGGCTTCAGCGACCGGCTCGCACAAACGTTGCGTGGCGAACTGGAAACCTTGTTATCGGGACGGAAGCTGTCGACCGATGTCTCCGTCGCATCGTATCTGCAGGAATCGAGGAACCAATCGACCGGGTCCTTGGAACTGACGACATGGAAAGACCGGGCGTCGAGGAATCGCCATACCGAGGACATGCCGATCCGTCTTACCAGTGGCGAGGAGGTGAAGGTTGGATCCAGGTTCAATGAGGCGAAGGCGGCATTCGAAGAATTGCTCGAAGAAACGCTCAATCGCAACGACGATCGGGTGACGAAGCTTACCTACGGAGAACCTGGAAAGCTTTCGCTGGTCTTTTCTCGTCGGGGAAAAGAGTTGCATGGTCCGCTCGCGAGTTTTTACCAAGACGGGACTTCACTCGCGTATGTCCAGTATCGTTTTGGGAAGCGGATTTCATCGCTGCTGACTTGGGATGCCTCCGGGCGTCCGCTAGTCATGGAGGAATACGACTCGGGGCTCAGGGACGGATTGCGCTGCATCTTTAAATCGTGTGGCGAGCAGTGCAAGACCGGGCATCTCTGGATGGCGCAGGAATGGCGAAAAGGCGAGTTGTTAGCCTCGCACGTCGTTTTGAATGACGGCCGGGTCGCGTTGATGGATCATGATCTCCGTGGCCAAGCAGAGCCGGATCCGGATGGCTACCTCGAGCGATCGTTGGCGGCACAGGAGCTGGACGATTTCGAGAAGCGACTTGATGGTGACGAGGCAAAGATCAAGAAATCACTAGGGGATTACTACGGAATGCTGCGGCGAAGAATGGCCATGCAGGTGCAATCCAGACTCTCCGCAGCCGGAGCAAGAACGCACCCCATGCCGTCGTCGTATGCGACCGGTCGCTCCCTTCCCTACCCATTCCGGTCGCCTGCGGCGTTCTTGCCCCGTCCGATGACGATTCGCAACTGCGGGAGCTCGTGACGACGCTAGCGGTCAGAGGCCAGTTGGTCTCGAGAAGTCAAAGGAGACATTAGGTCGAACTTGAATCCTACCAGCGGTGTTCAATTCGGGCTCGATGGGTGGGGAACGGATCTCACAATTGGCAGGGGCGGGTGAATGCCGTCACGTGTGCTCGTGAAGTCATGGCCAAGGTAAGCGGCCACCGTTGCCGCGATTTGCGCCAGTTCGTAACGTCCCTGCCGGTCCATTCCGCGTGCTTCGAGATGGCTTCCGAACGCTGCGATCCAACATCGCTCGGAACCAGGATAGGATTCCCCGTGGCCTCGCCATTCGCGACGACCATTCCCCCGACCATGATCCGACGTAATGAGAAACATGGTCTTGTTCCGATACTGTGGAAGGGTCTGAGTGGTATCCCAAAGCATGCGAATGAATTCGTCGTTCTGGTGCGCTGCGGTGAGGTAGCGATCGTAATGTCCCTCGTGTGCCCAGTCGTCCGTTTCACCGAGCGCGACGAATAGCACCCTGGGTTGATGAGTTCGGATCTCTTCGATAGCGCCCAGGGCTGTAAACACATCGTATCGCACACCCTCCCATTGCCGAAAAAGCTGTTCCGCTACGGCGTTAAGCAGCTGAATCCGTTCAGCACGGCCTCGCTCCAGGGGTTGCCAACCGGCATTCACGGGGATTCCACTGCGACGATCATTGATGATGTAGGGGAAAACGTCCCAGGAGCAATACGCGGCGACCTTGCCCGCATAACCTGGAAGTGCGTGCAGCCACTCCAATACGGTTATGTTGCGGTTGTACCTCTTGTTGTTGCTGTCGACATCGGGATCCGCCACCCCGCACAGCATTTCGTTATAGCCGGGGTAGGAGAAGTAGTGCCCGTTGGTAACCTGAACGAAACTGTCGCGCTCGGTGTCACCGGCAATCCAACCGTCTGCCGACTGGCACCGCTGCCACAGGAACGGCATCAACAGCTCTCGCCGCTTCGCTGGAGACGGACGCCAGTATTTGGTTTTGAGACCTTCGGGATCCTGAACACCGTTATCGGCGGTCATCAATCGTTGGTCCGCACCGGAAAACACTTCTTCGCCGCGCAGCCCGTCAAGCGTGATCAGGATGACATTGCGAAGATCGGTTTCTTCAGCCGATGTGTGGACACCAATGGAAAAAAAAAGGGATAGCACCGCGACCTGAAAGAACAGAAGGTTGGTGCCAACCCGGAATCGGTCTGCAAGCATGGGGGCCTCAGGGAAGAGTACGGCTTGTCAAATCTTGACGCTGCCTGCGAGGGCAATGATGTCCGAATGCACATCATAGCGATCCGTCCTGGTGATCCAGGACGCGAACCGACGGCGGCGATGGAACGGGCGGCAAGAGGGCCCGGATGGCGATGCCTAGGGTGCGTTTCCGAACGGAAGATTCATTAGCAACGTAATATTGTGGCGAATCAGTGCGTAGGCCTCGCCTTTCTCCTCACCCGGGGTTGGCTCTTCCAAGCTGCTGCGAAACGAATACTTCCCGGAATCGCCGATTTCGAGCAAGATCCGTCCATTGGCGTCTGTCTCGATGTTCTTTCGGTAACCTTTTGGGCCGCGCACAAAGATCATTCGCTCAGGAACCGGCTTGCCCTTCCAGAGCAGCTTGAGTTCGAGTTGTTGCCCAACGTCATGCGGAACCAGATCAAGATCCATTTGTTCGGCTTGGCCAAGCTCGTGAATCGTGTCATGAGAAGACACCTTCAGGTTCCGAGCGTAGTAATGGAGTAGCACCTTGGTTTCGCCATACTCGTAGACGCCAAACTTGCCGTAGGAGTCGATGCTGTACTCGTCCGCTTCGGGCAGGGGGACCCGCATCCAACGATTCTCGTCTTCCTTAACCTCCGACGCTTTCATGGGCTCGGGGCTCGGGTCTTGGAGAGTACGGACCCAAACGTCACTCGTACCAAGAAAGTGATCGAGGTAGTGGCCATCACCGGGCGCGGGCGCTTCTTCAAAATAGATATTTGCGACGTTGCCGTCATCTGTATCCTTGCCAACGGCAACCCAAAGATAATGGGCGGGTAATTCCTGGCACGATAGAACTAGTCCAACCAAAACCAGTCCAAAGTTGGTCAAGCTGCGATTCATGCTGGGGTGTCTCCGGTGGGAATGCGGACGGTTCAGTAGAATTTAGGGGTAGTGGTCTATCCCGTTCCTTCAGACGCCTGTTTCCAAGTGTTCAAGCGTTGA